>JBFXGQ010000092.1:0-10937 GCA_050177915.1 Pseudodonghicola sp.
GCCGTCACATCGAGGGCGAGCTGATGCGCCCTGTCCTCGACAGCGAATCCGGCACAGATCGGGCAACGGGCAATCATCTGCTCGCCCCGGGCAAGGCAGGAGGAACCGCCCCAGCTATCGGCGGCACCGCTTCGGATGGAGCGGAGGAGAGCGCCGCCCGGTTGGCGACCAGTGCGTCAATAACATCGCCCTCATACCGCTGAACGAGACCCGTCTGCACCAGGAAGGCCCGCGCCTTGGCATCGTCATCGATCGCCGTCGCGATCTTAAGCATGGCACGCAACGCTTCCGATTCACGCACCGCGGCCTCGGCTTCAGCCTTGCGGACCTCTGCTTCGGCCTTGGCGTCCGACGGGCGCTCCCGCCAGACAGCCGGCGGCGTGACGCCGGGCAGGTTATAGTCGACGATCCACTGGATCAGCGTCTCGCGCAGGGTTGCGGACAGCAGGTCGCTGTCCCCGTCCACCAGCAGCCCCAGCATGTCGGCGTGGGTCTCGGCTGCCGCCCGCGATCCAGACGACCCGACATCCGTTGTCAGCGTCTCGCCCTTGACGCAGATGTTGATCTGCTTGTCCCAGTAGGCCAGGAACTCCTGGTACGTCACCGATCCGGAGCGCGCCGCTTCCAGGAACTTCACGTCCGCGCCGATCGGCACAACGATCGCGGAGCTGGTCCGCGCTGATGTCAGGGTGTTGAGAAGCTCATTCTGCTGTTCGGTCAGCGCGCCATATGGCGTCGTGCCAACCACGGTCGGACCGGCGAACTTGTCCAGGAAATGGAGCCAGAAGGCGATCCCCTCCCGCTTGAACAACACGGGCCAGAACAGGCGCGATCCGAGGCCCAGGCCATAGGGGTTGTTCCCCTTCACACCGTAGCGATGCACGATGAACTTCCGATCCGGGAGCTGCTCGCCCTTCATCATGTTCGCCATGGTGAGCAGGCGCGGCCGCCAGTCCTCGTCAAAAACGAAGCGGCGCTGGTCGTGGGCAACGATGCGCTGCGGCACGATCTCCGCACCATCCCGCACCCAAACGACCTCCAGCACCGAGAACCCCTTGAGCGTGGCGTCGAGCGCGTCCTCGCAAATCCGGTCGAATGGCAGGTCAGCGAAGACGCGCTTGACCAGGTCGGCCGCGGCGACATCGCGCGGCGCCGTCGAGGCGGCCTCGACCCGCCATTCCCTGGCAGTCAGCTGCTTCTTGCGCTTCTCCAGGGCCGAGCCGGCCTCGGTGTCGCGCTCGATCTCGTCATAGATCTTCAGCCCCTTGCCGCCACCGCGCTGGATCAGCGTGTCGTCAACGTTCTGCAGGATCCCGCTGTAATAGGGGATCGTGATATCGTTGCGCGCGTTGGCGATCAGGGTCTTCGCCTGCGCCGGCAAGTTCTTGCGGGCTTCAGGCGCTTGGGCTGCGAAAGAGGCGCCGCGTCTGTTTTTCCGTTTCCGGCTCATCTGGTTTTCCATGGATCTAGAAGGGTGATGCCCCGTGCCCGGGCAGCCCGCCCGGTGTGGCGCTTCGGGCAGGCCTGCAGGTCATGCTTCCGGGAGCCGCAATAGGTACAGCGCAGCCGGGCACGCCTCGCCGAGCCGCCCCAGGTATGCGGGCAGGTGCGAACATCGTGCAGGCTGGAGCCGCAGTAACTGCATCTCATAGCCGATACCCCGCGAGCGTGTCCGATGGCCCGCCGGCCGTCAGAACGCGACCACCGCCCGCGACACCGCCGGCGCCGCCGGAATAGTGGAGGGCATTCTGCCAGAGCATATCCAGGCAATCCGGCCCGTCGTCATGATCGGCGTTCGGCCATTGCTGCAGCTGATCGAGCAGGGTGTCCTGGCTCTGGTGCAGGCGGATCAGCCCGGCCGCGATCGGCGGCTGCAGCCGCTCGATACGGAGATCCTTGTCGGCGATCGGTGTGATCGGGATGGCGGAAATCCCCACGCCTTGCTTCGCCGCCTCGACCATCAGCGAGGTGCGCAGGAATTCCTGGAACTGGACCGCCTCGACGAACCACAGGAGGCAGCGGTAGTCCCGCTGGAGCTGGATCGTGTCGGCGATGATGATGTCCGGCAGGCGGCGCCGGATCGACGCCTCGACCACATCCATCTTGCCCGTCAGCCGGTCCATGCCACCGATCAGGATCGCCGAGGGGTCGCGGCCCTTCGACTTCTTGCCGAGCGACGGGTCGATCGCGCCGAAGAAGATCAGATCACGCCGGATTTGCACCCAGAATTTGACGGTCCCGAAGGGGTTGCCATCCGAGATCGGCTTGTTCTGGTATTCGGTCTGGAAGGCATCGTGCGAGGCGGCGCGCTCCAGCATGAGGAAGATCAGCGGCTGGATGGACGGCCAGTTGACGACCGCGCCGGCATCCATTTCCGCGCGTCTGGCGTCGTAGAAGGCCCGCGCCTCTTCCTCACCCTCGTTCTGATAGACCTCCTCGAATTGGTCCCAGAGGTCCATCCGATCCGGCCATTTCACGATCGCCTGGAACTCGGTGACCCGCCACATCGGCTTCTTGGCCGCCCGCACCAGGACCGCGTCAAAATGCAGGACGGTACCGACCCAGATGACGTCCATCGACCCATCCGGCGGGCCGACCTTCAGCGCGGCGCGGTACACCCAGTTTTCGAGCTTCTTCCGCTGCTCCGGGCTGCGGACCTGCTCGTCGTTTTCCAGGTCGTCGAAGAACATCAGGTCCGGGCGGTGCGGGCCATGACGCCGGCCGCGGATCTTCTGCAGGGCCCCCAAGCCTTCGACGCGGATATTGTTGCGGGTGACGATCTCGCCCTCACGCCAGACACGCCCGGCACCGCAGACGTCAGGAAAATCATGGGCCAGGCGCGGGTTCGTCGTCAGCTCCGCCTTGATCGACTCGATCAGCAGAGCGGCCTGGGCGTAGACGTCGCACACTTCGATGATGTAGCGCTTGAGCCCCAGCGCGATGCAGTAGAGCGCGAAGCCCAGGGAAAGGTGCGTGGACTTCGACGAGCCGCGCGGCGCGATCAGCAGATCCCGGACACCCTTATCGGAGGCGAGGATCTCCGGCACCCGCTCGAAGATCGCCTGGTGGAAGAGGGACGGCTCTCCCTTCACATAGTGGGGCAGATAGGTTTCAAGAAAGAACTTGAACCCATCGTCCTCCTTGACGCGCTGCACACGGTGGCGCTTCGCCTCTGCATCGGCCGGGAAGGCGTCGACGGAAAGCTCCACCCAGCGGGCGAGCTCGTCGCCCATCTGCTGGATGGATGCCTTGAATTCCTTGGCGCTGATCTTGCGGCGGGTGGACCGTGCCATGGCTCACCTCACGGGGCGAATTTGTGGGCGATCAGATCACCGAACGGCCCGAGCATCTCCTGAATGGCGTCCAGGTGCTGCGGGAACTGCGTCCTCACGAATGCGAGCAGCTCCTCCACGACGGCCTGAGCCACGCCGAGCTCGGAAATCCGCGGCGCGAGGCGTCCGGCCGAGGCGGTCATCTTGGTCATCGCATCGGCCAGCGACACCATGTGCTTGACCTTTTCGGCAACGCCGATGCCCTCGCCGTTCTTGATCTCCTCCATGAGCGCATGCGCCTGCAGCATGAACTCCTCGAGGACCGACGAAACCACCGTCTCGATCCCTTCACCGGCGATGACCGAGGCCGAGCGGGCCATATCCCAATCGTCGCCATCGGCCTTGGCCTTCTTCTTCCAGCGCCCGATCGTGACCTCGCTCACGCCATAGGCTGCGGCGATGGTCGCGGCGGTCAGGCGCCGATAGACATAGTCCGAACGGGCGCGGCGGCGGACGTCGTCATTACTGCGCGCCATTCATGCCCCCCGCGACGATGAAGGAAATCGCGGCCGCAACGAGGCCGCCGACGATGATCCGCAGCACCCAGGTGATGCCGGACTGGATGCCGTCGAGCTTGTCGGTCGTATTGGCGCGCCATTCGGACATGCCGGCCTCGTTCAGTTCCAGCTTGTGGATACGGGCGCCATGCTCTTCCAGGCGCGCATGCGCGCGGTCCAGGCTCTCGGAAAGGTATTGGGGAATATCCGTCATGTCCGACCTCTGATCAGAGCACATCGCCCGTCGGGACCGCCCGGAAATCACGTCCGGTCCCGATGATGCAGGCGCGCTCACCGGTCGAGAGGATGAAGCTCCAGCCGCCGTCGGGCGAGGTCGTGAGGAACATCATCATGTCGCGCGTTTCGACGACGCCCAGGGCGGTCACCTGTTCGCCCCACTCGTCTTCGAGCGAAGCCAGCAGCGCGGCCGTATCATCGCACCGTTCGACATCGGCCCGCGCGGCGCCGGGCCACATGCTGAAACAGGTCATGCCGACCACTGCAACGGCCGACGCAACGCCACCGGTGGACCAGGGCCACACCAGCCGGTAATTCGGCGCCCGCCGTTCCCACCACGCCCAGAACCCGAAGATCACCGGCGCGACGGCTTGCCAGATGCTGATGCTGGTGTCGATGACGGCATCGGGGTTGTCGCCCAGCCCCATCGCCTGAAACAGGCCCATCAGGTCGATCCCGAAGCCATTCAGCAGGACGGAGGCGAGCAGCAGCAGCTGCGCCCAGAAACTGCGGGCCTGCCAGACCGGCAGGGTGGGAAGGGAGAGGTTCATGGTCAGGCTCCTTTCAGCCAGGCCGGGACGCTGAACCCCGGGCATGCCTTGGCGGCGTATTCGTTGTGGCCGGAAATGCGGGTGATATCGGCTCGCATCGAGATGTCCTCGATCAGCCTGCGAAGCGCGGTATCCTGTGCCGCGGTGAAGTGGTCGGAAAAGTCGTCGGTCTTGGACGAACCATGGCCACCGATCAGGCAGATGTGGATCACGCCGCGATTGTGCCCCTCGACCCCCGCGCCAATCCTGTCCTCCGGCCGGCCCGCCATGGTGCTGCCACGGCGACCGACGAGCCAGTGATAGCCGATGTCCGACCATCCGTTGCCCTGCACATGCCAGCGGCGGATTTCTGCGACCTGGGCGGGGAGTTCCGACGTTGCCATCCACTCACCCCGCGTTGCCGAGCAGTGGATGCAGATTTCGGTAACAGGGTAGCCGGCGCTGCCCTGCCGAACGGGATAGTCCGCGGCAGCCGGATGGACACGGGCCGAGACCCCGCCGGCCGCCAGCCAGCGTTCGGTGGCGGCGCGGGTGCGATCGCCGAAAATCCCGTCAATGCCCTGCGGGTCATACCCGAGGCTGAACAGAGCGATTTGGATGTCGCGGATGGCTGAGCTGGACATGTCTCTCTCGCGCGTGGAGGTTGCTCTTTCGAGCTACCGCGTCACACGAGACGGCGGGTCCGGACATGCGTCCGGTCAGTCTTCCTCAAAAAAGAGATCGCCCTGTCGCGGATCGGACGAGCCATTTTCGATCCGCCGCACATGGCGCTCTGACAGCCCCAGGAGGCGCGCAATATCGCCCCGGGTCCTCCCTGCCGAACGGAGGTCCAGAACGGCCCGTTGCCGGGCTGCGATCCGGCCATGCGGCACATAGATGACCTCATCCGCCATATACTGGCATAGCGCGCGGGCATCGTCTTCGCCAAGAGCCTTTACGATCGGGTGATCGGGATCAGGCATCTTTATTGGAATTCGCATCTCCCGGCCGCCAAAATGCTGCATCAGCCCCAGTGCGACACGCACGCCGAGGACTTCTGCAACATGGATCATCGAGGCCGGGAGGTGGGGCATCAGTGCTGGATCCCCGCTTGCCTGCACATTGCCTTGAGCGCGTTGATCACGTCGCTGATCTGGCGGGGGTCGCGCAGGGCATCGATGTCGATCGGAACCGACTGCCATTTCCCTTCGAACCGGGATCTGACGAAAGCGTTGAGGCCGTCGCGCCCTGGACGTTTCAGGGCCCCGGCCTCCCCCAGGAGCGTCCAGAGCTTGTGTGCATAGCGCAGGTCCTTGCGCGGCGCGATCGGGCGGCCGCGCCCCGTTCCCGCGCTCCATGCTGGGCGGAAGCCGCGCTCTTTCAGGGCCTCGACCACCTTCTGCAGATCGGCCTCCGTCATGTCGGACATGGAGGTCTTGCCCGTGGCGACGAGCTGGAGGTCACGGCGGGTCTCATCATCCAGGCCAAGCTGCTTGCAGCCGACGTGGATCATCTTGCGAAGGGAGCTGGCAGACATCACGCCCTCCCGATCTGCTTTATGGTGGCGGCACCGTTCACACCATGCGCAAGCTGAACACGCCCGCCGGCCAGGTAGCCGGCCGATGCAGCTCCGGAGAATTCTGTCCTTCTTCGCCTTGTCTGGATTGTGCCGAGCGTTCCGAAACGGAAGCCGAGGACTTGCTTCGCCTGATCGAAGTGCTGTTCGGACATGCTGTCCTGAAACAGGTCCAGTAGCCGAACGCGCAGCCTCAGGACCAGCGCATCGGTGAAGTCATGTACCGCCGCACGTTTGGTTCTGAGCGTGCGGCGGCGTTTGTACTCGGAGGAGGCCTTGAAGCCGGCGATCTCCCGGTCGATCGCGCGGTTCAGCACGTCCACCAGGTAACAGGCGATCTCGGGACCAGGGGCATGGCCGACAAAGGTGATGACCGGATCCCATGCGGTATCCAGAACGGGAGCCGAATTGGTGCAGCGCCCGACCGTCCCCCAGAGCGCATCGCGTACCGATCGACCCTTGGTCTTGATGGGCGCCGCCTGCTCGTCGAATTCGACATCCTCATCGGTCAGCCCATGTTTCCGCATGAGCTCAGCCGCTTTTTCCGCCGCGGCCATCGCTTCCGCCTCCGAGGCGCCGGCATCATCTGCTTTCCGGCGCAGGACCGCGATTTTCCGTTTGATGTCCTCAGTCACGCGAGCACCTCGCACACAGGCCGGCGCTGGTTGCGGAGGGCGTGAATTCACGGCCGCAGATGGTACACTCTTCCTTGTCGGACAGCGACTTCTTCGGCGCTTTGTTCGTCTTCATCCATTCGCCGTATTTGCCTCGAAACACGCCGAACTCGACGCCCAGGAGCCGGGCGACGGTCCTCATGTCGTCGCCGTTTTTGACGGCCAGGAAGGCGCGCAGCCAATCGTCGTCCGTGGGTTCGTCATGCGTGGGCTCCCGGGTGTTCTCCACGGGTGCGACTTTGACGCCGGAGACCTCGTTTCCGCCCGAAAGGAGCGCAAGAACCCTCTCGGCGATGGCGCGGTCGCTGAATTTCCCGACCGTCACAGGTTGCAACTCGGTCAGGGTGACCGACCCGCCTTCCTCTTCACGCAGTGCATACATCGTCCATTCTCCGGCTGCTCATCAGGCCGAGGCCACCACGCCCCGACGACGCCCCGGTGCGGGGCGTTTCGCTCAGGCTTTGGGTTTGGCGGGGCGGAAGGTCAGAACCCGCTTTTCCGGAACCTCGACGGGCTCCCCGGTATGGGGATTACGAGCGGTGCGCGCGGCGCGGGTTTTGACGACGAACGAGCCGAAGCCGCCGATATTGACGCGCTCGCCGGCCTCGGCATGGGCCTTGATTTCGTCAAAAGCGGCTTCCAGCGCCTCTTGCGTGGTGACGATGTGAAGGCCCAGGCGTTGCGCGATGAGGCGGGCGAGGTCGTATTTCGAAAAGGTCTTGGTCATTTGGTGTCTCCTGTTTGGGTGAGGGGGAGCCGACGCCAGAGCAGCGCCGGCGGGGATCAGGCTTTCGCCAAGTCGATGGTGATTGCTCGCCAAGGGGCATCAGGTGCGTCACGCTCGTAGCAGCGGACGTAGGTCTTGGAGCTGGCGGGCCGCATGGCGGCGCGAATGGCATCCATCGCACGTAGCCAGCGCGGATCATCGGTCTCAAGCCGGAGCAGCATGAAGATTTCTGAGCGATTGATCTGACCGGCTTTGTCCGTATTGAACGCACGGGTAACGAGGGCGCGCAGTTCCGGCCGCGCATCAGCGGACCATTCGTTGAGGCACTCGTCCAGCAGTTCCTTGGCGTCCTGCAACTGCGGCCCGAAGTCCATGTAATCTGAGACCTGAACCAGAACCTTGTAGAGCCCGTCGTGGCTCATCAGTGTCTTGTTGCCCCTGGCGCCACCTTTCTTCGCGCCATACTCCTGCGCGAGGATGGCTTCAAAGGCACCAATGTCGTCAAATGTGCGCGCCTTGAACCGCGAGACTTCCGCCGAGAGGCCAGACGCGAAGCCAATGATCTTGCGCACGGTCTGATCTTCCAGAAGGTACTCGGCTTTGATCAGCTCAATGGGGACAAGAGCGCCCTTGGCATCCGGCATGTAGGTCTTGCCGTTGACGATGGTGGTTCCATCGGGGATGGGGGGTGACGTGATATCAGACATGGGTTCTCCTCGCGTCTGTGGTTTCAGGGGGATTGACTGGGTTCAGGGGGCATCGCCGGCAGGCGGACCATTGGGCCAGCTTGTCGGGGTTCGAGGTGGACATCGGCGTCGATGCCAGCGCGCGGCAGTCCTCCTGCGAGATCCCCTGCCGCTGGTGCTGGCAGAACACCTGGTCACGATAGAGCTGCAGGACGGTGGCGGCGTATTTGGCGCTGACCTTGTCGAGCTTCGCCGGGTATTTCCCGGACAGGAGCATCGACAGGGCAGACCGCTTGATGCCGATCTCGCCCGCAACGGATGTGATGGTGCGGCCAGGCTTTTCGACCTCCGCGCGCAGCACCTCGATCCACTCGGGGTCGGGCATATCCATCAGGCGCGCTTGCATGGCACGTCCTCCCCGGTGTTGAAGTCGTGGATGGCCTTCACCTTGGAGCGAACGGACGGGGCCTTGGGGCCGGTGTCGCGAGAGAGCATCCAGCGCTTGAAGCCGTTGCTGGTGATCGCTGAGCCTTCGGCTCGCCTGGGCAGCTCTCTCACATACCCGGCGTCCCGAAGAGCGCGCAGGTAGCGCCCGATCGTATCGGCCGGTTTTCCGTCCTCCTCGGTCGCCGCGTCTTCAACGATGTCCATGATCGTGAAGCGGCGGCGCATGCGCATGGATCTCCAGGCACGCTCCTGCAGGGTATTCCGCACCTTCTTCACGCCAAAGTGGGGGCGGGTCGGGCCGGACTTGATCACCTCACCAGAGACGGCCGCGGTGATCCCGGCGTCGGTGAGCTGATAACATCCGACAGCCATCCGCATCAGATAGTTCCGCCGCAGCAGGCAGCTCGCAGCGTCAGACACCTGACGCCTCGTCAAATCGAGCTCGGTTTCGAGCTGATCGATGGTGCGGCAAGACCCGTCCGCAAGGGTATTCAGCAGCGCAGTCGGCGCCTTGCCAGGGTGATGACGGTCGACCATCAGAGGTTCCCCGGAACGAAGATGTCCTTGCCGGTGGTCCGGTCCGTCATGATCGGCTGCCCGGACATGTCGGCAAGGGTGAGGCCGGTCTGGTCGATGTTGATGCGCAGGCCGAACCGCTCCATGTGGGCGATGGCGTCCAGGATTTCGCGGCTGAACCCCCGGGACCGCTGCCAGACGAAATGCACCAGGTCATCGGCGACAGGAACCTCGCACCGCCCATCGATGAGCGCGCGGACGTCTTCAAGCGTCAACGCCTTGAATTCCACCTTGTTGGGCCCCCGACTTTCGATCTGCGGAAAGCGGCGCAGGTTGTCCCGCAGTGTCCCCATGCCGACAAGGATGGTCGGCAAGAACTTCAGGTCGGAAATCCCGCGGATGCCTTCCATGATCTCCTTGCGCGACGAGACCAGATCGCATTCGTCGATCACGACACCGAATGTCTTGTCCTCGAACGCGGCATCTTCGGCCCGCTGTCCAAGCTCAGCGAGGATGCGAGCGAACTTGTCCCGCTTGCCGCGAATGCTCTTCGGGTCGACAGACAGCTCGGTCAGCAGCTCGGCGAGGAACCAGCTATAGTCCCAGCCGACCTGGGCGCGCAGGTAGATGCTGCCCGTCTGGCTAACCCAGCGCTTCAGGGTCGATGTCTTTCCAAGCCCCGGCTTGCCATCAACAACCACGAGGCAGGCCTCTTCGGCGCCACGTTCATCCACTCTCTTCAGGGCGCCGTAGAACTCCCTGACGTTGCTAGTCTCGACAAAGGTCGGTTTCATGCTATGCTCTCCTCATCTCAGAAAGTTTCTGCTTTCGTCAGGCGACGGCACGGAGGAGGTTCCTAAGCGCCTCCGTGTCGATCCCTGACATTCGGAACAGCTCTCGGGCTGTCGAATTGCTCATGCACCGCCGCAGCACCGCGATCTGGTTGGGCAGGAGCTCATCCGGATGGTCCAGCGCCCAGGCGGCAAGCTCCTCATCCGACGCGAACACGCGACGTTTCGGCCTCGCATCCTCGATCTTCTTGACCGGGTCAGGTTCAGGCTCGGAAGCCAGCTGGGGGGCGGCGGGAGCGGCCTCCTGCGGCCTCAGATCGAAAAGTTCCCCGCTGATCTCCGTGGCGTCCTGATCGAGGAGGTAGGGCGCGTTGAGCTCCGCCTCGATCGCTTGCGCCTTGGTCTCGATCCGCTTCAGGCGCGTTTTCGCCCGGGTCTCCAGGGCCTGCTGCTCGAACGTGACCGGAACGTAGCGTTGCGCGTTCGCCATGAAGCCGGCGACACAGATCAGCTTGCCGGGCTGTCCGGTTTTGACGTCGAATTCGCGCACCCAGACCTTGTCCGCCTGGTGGTAGTCATACCCCACCATCACGCTCTCTTTGTGATAACGCTCCAGGGCCGCGTCGAAATAGGTGTTCTTGTTGATCGTCACCTGGGCGCGCTGAACGGTGCGAATTTCATAGGGGCGGAACAGGTCGTCGGCCTCGGCAGGCTCAACGGTGACCGCCTTGAAGCCGTCCGCGACATGAGCCGCCCAGGCTTCATTCGGGGTCATGTGGCGGATGCGGCCGGTATCCGGATCCTCGAACTCAGGCAGGCCACGGTGCGGACGGTCATTGTAATCTGCGACGGTCTTTTCGATCTGCTCGACGAACGCCTCCCAGGTGGGGAGCCGCCGCGCGGCGCCGAATGCTCTGATCTCGC
>JBFXGQ010000093.1:0-10909 GCA_050177915.1 Pseudodonghicola sp.
CCCCGGGCTGCGGATCGTGATCGCCGGGCGCGGCGACGAACCCAACGAGCTGCGGCCGCTGATGGGCCGGCCCGACCGCTATGACATCCACCGCGGCTTTATCGAGGATCTGGAGGTGGCGCAGCTCTTCACCGACGCCGATGCGGTGGTGCTGCCCTATGACGAGGCCTCGCAAAGCGGGGTGCTGCATCTGGCGGCGGCCTTCGGCAAGCCGGTCATCGTCACCGACACCGGCGAGCTGCGCGCGACGGTCGAGCCGAACGGGCTGGGTCTGGTGGTGCCGCCGCGCGCACCCGATCAACTGGCCGAGGCGATGGCGCGGCTCGCCGCCGACCCGGCGCTGCGGCAGCGGCTGGGCGAAAACGCGCGGGCGTGGTCCGAAGGTCCGAACGCGGCTACCACCATTGGAGGAACGACCGCCGATCTCTACGCCAAAATCGCGCAGCCGCGCCCCCCGGGCCCGCTGAATTGATGAGCCGCCTGACCGCCGCGCGAATTGCCTGCGGTGCGGCGAAGGGTCGACACTCGAGAGGTGAAGACGCCGAAGCAACGGTCTGACGCACACGGATTTTTATCGAGGATTTTCACAATGAGGACGACCCGGCCCGAGCCACCCGCCGTCCGCCACTATGTGGCGGGGAGCCATGAGCATGGTGGCGGCATCGGACGATTGGTGGGCAATATTCTGGGCGCCGGGAACAAGGCGCTGCGCCATTCGCTGATCGACACCCGCGGGCCGCGCTGGAACTCCCTCTATTCCCCACTGTTCCTGCTGGGGGCGATGGTGCGGATGGCGGTCGACCGGATCGGGGCGCCGCAGACCCTGCATCAGCTGCATATCGCCGGCCGTGGCAGTACCGCGCGCAAGCTGGTGCTGGGCACCTGGGCGCGCTGGCTGGGATGCAAATACGTGCTGCATCTGCACGATTACGATTATGCCGAGGATTTCTGGCGCCGCAGCGGTTGGCAGCGGCGCGCCATCCGCAAGCTGTTCCACCATGCCGGCCATGTGATCGTGCTGGGCCAGCGCGACCTGGATCTGGTGCAGAACGCGCTGGGGGTGCCGCCGGGCCGTGCCTCGGTGCTGCGCAACTGCGTCGCCGATCCGGGGCTGCCGCCGGCACGCCGGGACGACGAGGTCCATATCCTCTTCCTCGGCCAGCTGGGGCCGCGCAAGGGCGTGCCCGAGCTGCTGGCGGCGCTGGCCGATCCGGCGATGCCGGCGCAGGGCTGGCGGGCGACGCTGGCGGGCGACGGTCCGGTCGAGACCTATCGCGCCGAGGCCGAGGCGCTGGGGCTGGCCGACCGGGTCGCGCTGCCGGGCTGGCTCGGCGCGCCGCAGACCCGCGCGCTCTGTGCCGGGGCCGATATCCTGGTGCTGCCCTCGCATGCCGAGGGCTTCGCCATGGCGGTGCTCGAGGGGCTGGCGCATGGGCTGGCCATCGTCACCACCCGCGTCGGCGCCCATGACGAGGTTCTGGAGCACGAGCGCGATTGCCTGTTCGTGCCGGTGGGCGATCCGCCGGCGCTGGCCCGGGCGCTGGCGCGGCTGGTCGCCGACCGCGACCTGCGGGCGCGGCTCGCGGCCGAGGGCCGGCGGCTCTTTCTCTCCGGCTTCGGCATCGACGGCTATGTCCGCCAGCTGGAGCAGCTGCACAGCGGCCTTGATCATTCGCCCCTTCTGATTGGGAGATCGGCATGACCCTACCGATGCAACTGGACCCAGGCGTCAAACACAACCGCCTCGCGATGGAGCCGCCGGCGCCGGAACGGCTGAGCGAGGATGAGCTTGGCTGGCTGAGCGCGCTGCGGGCGATCCGCCGGCGCGGGCGGTTGATCGCGCTGGTGGTGCTGGGGCTCTGCCTGCTGGCGCTGCCCTTCATTCTGGCGGTGGAAAAGACCTATTACGCCGAAACCCGGGTGATGATCTCCAAGACCGCGGCCACCGCGCTGGCGGAATCGGCGACGATCCGGACCGGCGAGACGGATGTGTCGACCGAGGTCGAGCGGCTGGGGTCCAGCGCGAACGCCGAGGCGGTGATCGCCCGGTTCGATCTGGCCGCGCGGGAGGAGTTCAATCCCGACCTCGAGGCGAAGTCCTGGCCGGCGCGGCTGATCGGCTGGTTGTTGCCGCCGCGGGCGGCGGGTTCGGATCCGGCGGCCGAGGCCGAGACCGACGCACAGGTGCTGGCCAAATACCGTGGGGCGCTGCTGATCCGGCAGCAGGGCCGCAGCAATGTGGTCACCATCGGCTTCACCTCGCGCGACCGCCAGCTGGCGGCGGCGGTGCCGGCCGCCGTGGTCGAGGCCTATCGCGCCCAGAGCGCCACCCGCTGGCAGGGCGGCATCGCCGAGGCCGCCGCCTGGCTTGACGACCGCATCGAGACCGCCCGCCAGCATGTCACCGACAGCCGCGCCGCGCTCGATGTCGCCGGCAAGGAAAACGGCGACGCCTCGGCCGAGACCGTGGCCGCCGCGCTGAACGGGCTGAACGCGCTGGAGACCCGCGGCGTCCGCCTGGTACAGGAGCTTGCCGATCTGCGCACCACGCTCGCCTCGGTGGTCGCCGCCGAGGATAATATCGCCCTCTCGGCACTGTCGGAGCCGGAGGCGCTGGGCAATCTGCGGCGCGAGCTGCAGGAGCAGACGCGCGAGCTGGAGAATGTCGCGCTGACCTTCGGCGAGAATTCCGATGTCGTGGTGCGCGGGCGCGCCCGGGCCGAGGCGATCCGCGACGATATCCGCGCCGAACTGGCGGCCTATCGCAACGGTCTTGAGCTGCGCGAGAAGGTGCTGACGATCGAGGCCGGCGATGTCGACCGCCGCGCCGCGCTGGCGCGCGAGCAACTGGCCCGTCAGCAACGCGCCGCGCAGGAACTGGACCGCCGGGCCCAGGTCCTGCGCGAGCAGGAACAGGCGCTGTCGCAGCTGGAGTACCGGCATCAGAGCCTGCTGGCCGAGGGGCAGCTGACCCCGGTGGCGCTGGATGTGCTGTCGCCGGCGGCGGTGCCGCGGTTCCCGCTGGGGCCGGGGCGCAAGGCCTATCTGGTCGCGGTCGCCTTCGGCAGCCTGCTGATCGCGCTGACGCTGGCGGGGGCGGTCGAGGTGTTCGACAAGAGCGTGCGCAGCCACGAACAGCTGACCCATCTGCGTCAGCTGACCCCGGTCGGCTATCTGCCGGTGCCGGCGGCCGGCAGCGCTGCCGCGCCGGTCTGGCCGCCGGCGCGGGAGTTCGGCGAATGCCTCAGCCGGGCGGTGCTGATGATGGAGACCGCCAACCATGGCGAGTTTCCCGCCAGCGTGCTGGTGTTCCCGGCCGACGGCCGGGAGGACAGCGGGCAGACCGCGCGATGGCTCGCGCTGGACCTGGTCGCGGTGGGGCAGAAGGTGCTGCTGGTCGAGGTGTGCGAAGGCAGCGCCACGGCGCCGCGCGGCGGGCGGGACAGATTGTCGATCACGCAGATCGAACGCGGCCGGGCCGATGGCATCGACCGGCTTCGGCTGGATGCGCGCCTCGCCCATGGCGAACGCTTCCAGGCGCAGCTGACCGCGCTGCTGACCGACGCGGCCTGCGCCGGCTTCGTCACCATCATCGACGGCCCGCCGCTGGACCGGCTGATCACGCTGAAGATCGCCCAACTGGTCGAATGCCGGCTGGTGGTGCTGCGCTGGGGTCGCAGCGCGCGCTCGACCGCCGAGCTGGTCGCCGTGCTCACCGCCAAGGCGGGGCTGCCGCCGGTGTCGTCGCTGATCGTCGATGTGAAGCCGGCGCAGCACAGCAAATACGGCTTCACCGACCTGATCACGCTGATGGCGCGGGGACGCCGGCCGGATGCCGTCTGAGACAGATTGCGCCCCGGCCGGCACGGCGGTGGGCGGGAAAGGAGGACCGAAGCTCATGCAAGACAGGTTGCCCACCACGGTGCTCTCCGGCTTTCTCGGGGCCGGCAAGACGACGCTGCTCAATCACCTGCTGAACGCGCGCGGCGGCCGGCGGGTGGCGGTCATCGTCAACGACATGTCCGAGATCAACATCGACGCCGATCTGATCCGGCAGGGCGGCGCCCGGCTGAGCCATACCGAGGAAACGCTGGTCGAGCTGTCCAACGGCTGCATCTGCTGCACCCTGCGCGACGACCTGCTGCTGGAGGTGCGCCGGCTGGCCGAGGCGGGGCGGTTCGATTGCCTGCTGATCGAATCCACCGGCATCTCCGAACCGCTGCCGATCGCGGCGACCTTCGAATTTTGCGACACCGAGCACGTCAGCCTCAGCAGCCTGGCCCGGCTCGACGCAATGGTGACGGTGGTCGATGCCGCCAATCTGCTGAGTGATTTCGCCAGCCGGGATTTCCTGCGCGCGCGCGGGCCGGTGCGCGACGCGGCGGACGACCGCACCCTGATCGAGCTGCTGGTCGACCAGATCGAATTCGCCGATGTGGTGGTGCTGAACAAGGTCGGCGACGCCGGCCCCGAGGTCACCGCACAGGCGCGTCAGGTGATCCGCGCGCTCAACCCCGACGCGCGGCTGATCGAGACCGATTTCGGCGCCGTCGCGCCCGAGGATATCCTCGATACCCATCTGTTCGACCCCGGCCGGGCGCGCAGCCATCCGATGTGGTTCAAGGAACTGCACGGCTTTGCCGAGCATCGGCCGGAGACCGAGGAATACGGCATCTCCTCCTTCTGCTACCGCGCCCGCGCGCCGTTCGACGAGGCGCGCATCGGCCCGGTGCTGAGCCGCGGCTTCCCCGGCCTGCTGCGGGCCAAGGGGCATTTCTGGGTCGCCTCGCGGCCCGCCGTGGTGCTGGATTTCAGCCTCGCCGGCAATCTTTCCATGATCACCCAGGCCGGCCGCTGGTGGGCGGCGACGCACCCGCAGCACTGGCCGGAGGACCCGCGGGTGCGGGCGCAGATCGCCGAACATTGGCGCCCCCCCTATGGCGACCGTCGGCAGGAGCTGGTGTTCATCGGCACCCAGGAGATGGATCGCGCGGCGATCTGCCGGGCGCTCGATGGCTGCCTCGCCGCGCCGGCCCGGCCGCGGGCCGCCGCCGTCCCAACCCATTCGTTCACCCCCTGATTTCGCCGTCAAAGAGGATCCGCAGATGCCCGACAATTCCATCGTCATCGAAAATGCCCGCACCGACGGGGTGATGGCCAAATCCTACTGGGACGTGGCGCATTCCACCCAGATCGAAGGTTTCGCGACCGATATCAGCGTCAACGCCGGCACGCAGGTGGATTTCAAGATCAACGTCAACGGCGGCGCCGGCAGCGACTATAAGGTCGAGATCTTTCGGCTGGGCTATTACGGCGGCGATGGCGCCCGCAAGGTGGCGGAATGGGTCAACACCGATGCGGTGGTGCAGCCCGATGCGCAATATGACGCCACCCGTGCGCTGGTGGACGCCGGCAACTGGAGCGTGACGGACAGCTGGGTCACCCCCGAGGATGCGGTCTCGGGCGTCTATCTGGCGCGGGTCCAGCGGCTGGATGCCAATGGCGACCCGATCGACGGGGCGGCGAACCAGATCCCCTTCATCGTGCGCGAGGACGACCGCGCGGCGGATGTGGTGCTGCAGACCTCGGACACCACCTGGCAGGCCTATAACGGCTGGTTCGGCAACAACGGCCAGGTGGGGGCGAATTTCTACGGCGACGCCAGCGGCACCGTCAATCATCCGGACATCCCCGGCGCCGGCGATTTCGCCCAGGATCGCGCCTATGCGGTCAGCTACAACCGCCCGTTCATCACCCGCGGCATCGAGGGCGAGCAGGGCGGCCCGGCGGCGGGCGCGCAGGACTATCTGTTCGGCGCCGATTACGCTGCGATCTCCTGGCTGGAGCAGAACGGCTATGACGTCGCCTATATGTCCGGCCTGGATACCGAGCGGATGGGGGCGAACTATCTGACCAAGTACAACGCCTTCATCTCGGTCGGGCATGACGAATACTGGTCGGGCGATCAGCGCAGCAACGTCGAGGCGGCGCGCGACGCCGGCGTCAACCTGATGTTCCTGGGCGGCAACGACGTCTATTGGAAGACCCGCTGGGACACCAGCATCGTCGATGGCGTCGAGTATCGCACGCTGGTCTGCTACAAGGAGACCTGGGCGGTCGCCGATCCCAACGCGGGGCCCGCCGATTACTATAACCTCGACCCGACCGACATCTGGACCGGCACCTGGCGCGACACCCGGTTCCTGGGCAATCCCCAGGCCGGCGGCGGCACCATGGAGGAGTTCCTGTCGGGTCAATGCGCCACCTGCAACTGCGCCGAGAACGCGCTGACCGGGCAGCTGTTCGGCCCCGACGGCACCGGCGAGTTCGGCGGTGCGCTGGACGTGCCGCAGCAGTACACCCCGCTGCGGGTCTGGCGTGACACCTCGATCGCCAATGGCGAGGCGCTGGATCTGGCGCCGGGCATCCTGGGCTATGAATGGAACACCGTGCCCGACGACGAGAACCGTCCTGCCGGGCTGATCAAATTCTCCGAGACGACGATCCCCTGGAGCGCGATCCTTGCCGATCAGGGCAATACCACCGCGCCGGGCGAGGCGACCCACAGCCTGACGATGTACCGCGCCGACAGCGGCGCACTGGTGTTCAGCGCCGGCACGGTGTTCTGGACCTGGGCGCTGAGCAACGAACACGACGGCGAGCCCTATGACGCCCAGATCGAGAGCACCGATCTGCAGCAGTTCATGCTCAATGTCTTTGCCGACATGGGCATCCAGCCCGGCGTCGCCGACGCCATTCTGGCGACGCAGGGGTTGCAGCGGGCCAGCGCCTCGACCGATCAGGTGGCCGCGACCGTCACCATCGACGATCTGCCCGCCAGCATGCCGGCCTTGCAACAGATCACCATCACCGGCACCGCCACCGACGACGACGGCAACGCCGCCACCGAAGACGGTGTCGTGGCGCTGGTCGAGATCTCGTTCAACGGCGGCGAGACCTGGCGGCCGGTCAGCGGCACCGCGAACTGGTCCTACAGCTGGACGCCGATGACCGAGGCCACCTATGACATCATGGTCCGGGCGATCGACGACAGCCTGAACCTGCCCACAGTGGCGTCGATCAGCGTCGACACGGTCGAGATCACCGCGCCCGAAGTGCCGGCCTCGGTCAGCCTGCTCGATCCGTTCAGCGCCTTCGACGGCAGCATGTTCTCGGAAAGCCAGACGCTGCAGATCGGTACGATCTTCAGCGCCAGCCAGCCGGGCGAGGTGACCGCGCTCAAGTACTTCCGGGCGGCGGGCGACGCCGGGGATACCGATGTGCGGGCGGGTTACCTGTGGGACAGCTCAGGCACCCTGCTGGCCGAGGTGCAGTTCTCCTCGGCCCCCGGCGAATACGGCTGGCAGACCGCGCAGCTGAACGCGCCGGTCGCGCTTCAGGCCGGGCAGCAATATGTCGTCTCCTACCAGACCGCCGACAATTATGTGGCCTCCGAGTATTTCTTCGGCAGCGACATGACCGAGCCCTATGGCATCCTCAGCGCGCCGGTCAACGGTGGCGTCTTCGCACTGGGCAGCGGCCCGGTCTTCCCGGTCTCCAGCTATCATGCGTCGAACTACTGGGTGGACGTCAGCTTCAGCGTGGTGGAAAGCACCAATCAGGCGCCGGTGATCACCTCCAACGGCGTCCTCACGGTGGCGGAGAACGCGCTGAGCGCCGGTCTTGTCACCGCGACCGACGCCGATGGCGATCCGCTCCGCTTCGCCATCGCCGGCGGCGCCGATGCGGCGCTGTTCTCGATCGACGCGGCGACCGGCAGGCTGGTGTTCCAGTTCGCGCCGGATTACGAGGCGCCGGCCGACGCCAATGGCGACAACACCTATGAACTGGTGGTGACCGCCAGCGACGGCGGCGGCACCCCGGCGCAGCAGGATGTCACCGTCACGGTGACGGATCTCGCGGTGGAGGAGGGGACCGTGCTGTCGACGGTGTTCAGCCCCGGCGACGCGCCGGCCGTCATCGAGACCGGCGACAGCACCGATTACGAACTGGGCATGCGGGTCCAGACCACTGCCGCCGGCGAGATCACCAGCCTGCGCTATTATCGCGGCAGCGCCGACGCCGGCGACACCGACATCCGCACCCTGAACCTGTGGAAGGCCGATGGCAGCCTGCTGACAAGCGCCACGGTGACCTCGGCGCCGGGGCAGACCGGCTGGCAGATCGCCGTGCTGGACACGCCGATCCACGCCAATGCCGGGCAGAGCTTTGTGGTCTCCTACGGCACGACGCAGAATTACGCGGTGACCCAGAGCGATTTCACCACTGCGCAGCAAAGCGGCGATGGCCTGCTGGTGGCGCCCTCGGATGGCTCGGGCGGCGGCAACGGCCTGTTCCACGCGGGGCAGACCGGGGTGTTCCCCACCGCCTCCTACATGGGCAGCAACTATTGGGTGGATCTGACCTTCGAGGCCGACGTCCAGACCAACAGCGCGCCGCAGTTCAGCCAGCAGCCCCTGGCGTTCGAGGCGATCGAGAATCAGCCCCTGGCGGGGCTCCTGACCGCCAGCGACCCCGATGGCGACAGTTTCGTCTTTGCCATCGCCGGCGGGGTGGACGCCGGGGCCTTCAGCCTCGACGCCAATACCGGGCAGCTCGATTTCCTCCAGATGCCGGATTACGAGGCGCCGGCTGACAGCGACGGCAACAATGTCTACGAACTGCTGGTCTCGGTCTCGGACGGCATCAACCCGGCGGTCGAACAGGCGCTTACCGTCACCGTGACCGACGACACCACCGAACCGGGGCCGGGCACCTGGACGCTGTTCGGGCCGCAGAACCTGCCGGACCAGATCGTCACCACGGATCCCACCGATTACGAGCTGGGCGTCGAATTCACCGCCAGCGCCGACGGTCTGGTCACCAGCCTGCGCTACTATCGCGGCGACGCGGATGCCGGCGACACCGATATCCGCGTCCTGAACCTGTGGACCGCCAGCGGCACCAAGGTGGCCAGCGTCACCGTGCAGTCCGATCCGGGCCAGACCGGCTGGCAGGTCGGCGACCTGACCGCGCCGGTGGCGCTGACCGCGGGCGAGGCCTATGTCGTCTCCTACGGCACCACGCAGAACTACGCCTTCAGCGGCAGTTTCTTCTCCAGCGACTGGACCGGGCCGGACGGCCATCTGACCGCCGGCGCCGATGGCGGCGGCAATGCCAACGGTCTCTATTTCGCCGGCGGCACCGACCAGTTCCCGACCCAGAGCTACAATGCGTCGAACTACTGGGTCGACCTGATCGTCGAACCGCTGACGCCGACGCCGCTGGCGGGAGACCTGCTGCTGATCTGACGGTGCCGCCGCCGCGGGGCCGTCCGGTCACAGGTATTTGGTCGGCACCGCGGTGGTGAACTTCAGTTCCTCCATCGAGATCGAGGAGTTGATCTGCGAGAAATCGAGCTGGTCGATCATCTTCTTGTAGACCAGATCATAGGTGGAAATATCGGGAACAACGACCTTGAGGATATAATCGGTGGCGCCGGTCAGCCGGTAGGCCTCGACGATCTCGGGGATCTCGTCGATCAGCGCGCGGAAGCGGTTCAGCCAGGACATCTCGTGGCGCGGCGCGGTGATGCCGATGAACACCGTCATGCCGACATTGGCGCGGGCCTGATCGACCACGGCGACGCGGCCGCGGATGACGCCGGCCTCCTCCAGCCGCTTGATGCGCCGCCAGCAGGGGGTGGGGGTCAGCCCCACCGCCTCGGCGATCTGGTTCACTGGCTGGTCGGCATCGGCCTGCAACAGCTCAAGGATACGGCGGTCGATGTCGTCGAAGCCGGAGATTTCCGCCGGCTTCTTCTCGGTGTTGCGGGGTCTGCGGGGAAGCGTCATTGAGGCACGAATTCCAGGATCATGCCGGAACAGAGCTCGGGGCCCAGGGCGTTGCAGTTTTCGGTTTCAGTAAAGATCATGGAATGGGATTTTAGGAAACCCGCCGTTTCGCGCAAATCCTTTGCGTGCAGCGACAGCGCCGCAAGCCCGCGGACCGGCAGCGCCGACAGGTCGATGCCGGGAAAGCGGGCGGCCAGCGCCGCCGGCGTCAGCAGCGTGATCCGGGCTGAGTCCGCGCCGGTCGTCACCTCGGCGCCGCCGTCGATCTCGGTCACCGCGCCGGTGGCATAGAGCCGGGCGAAGCGGGCGGCATCCGCCGCCGGGGTGTCGGTCTGGGCGATCACCTCGGACAGGCCCGCCGCGCCGTTGGGATGCTCCAGCAGATCCGGCAGCCAGACGGTGTCGCGGGTCTTGTGCTGGCACATGAAGACGGAGCCGAAGGGCAGTTCGCTGACTTCGAAGGTGAGGGTGGCGAAGGCGGCCGGCGCGGTGCCGCCGCCGGGCAGCGGGACCGGGCGTTCGAAATGGCCGACCGGGCCGGTGGCAAGGCCCAGATCGCTCAGCGCCGTCTTGGCCGCATCGGCATCGGCGATCCGGCAGGCGATGGCGCGCAGCCCTTCGCCCTCGCGCGCCAGGATGGCACGCCGCGCGGCATTGCCCTCGACCTCGGCGACGATGCCGAGCAGTTCGAAATAATCGTTCGGAAACATGATGGTATGGTTCGCGGTGCCCTTCGAGGCCGAATGCATCCCGCGCGGCGAGACGGTGAATCCCAGCCGCTCGAACTGTTGCTGCGAACGGTCCAGATCCTGCACCAGCAAAAAGACGTGGTCGATACCCTTGACCGGATGTTCCATTGAAATGCTCCTGTATGTCTGTCTCAGCGTCTGACGGGGGCGAGGGTGATCTCGTGCACCGCCACATTGGGGTTCATCTGTGCCACATGCAGCGCCAGATCGGCCATATCCTCGGACTGGATCATCCGCGCCGCAAGCTCGGGGTCGAAGCCCGGGCGTTTCGACAGCAGCGGCGTCGCCACCTCGCCGGGGCAGAGC
>JBFXGQ010000094.1:0-10849 GCA_050177915.1 Pseudodonghicola sp.
GCCTCGGCACGGGCTTCGGCCAGCGCTTTGTTATAGGCCTCTTCGGCCTCGACAGCTTTCGCCTTCAGATCCTCGGCAGCGGCCAGATCGTTGGTGATCGTCCCGGTGCGTTCGGCCAGAATACCGCCGATCCGCGGCAGGGCGACCCGCGACAGGATGAGGTAGATCACGACAAGCGTGACAGCCAGCCAGAAGATCTGGTTCGGAAAGCTCGAAAAATCCAGCTGCGGCATGCCCGGAGCGCTTGCGGCGCCATGGGCCATATCGGCAGCGGCATGACCTGCGTCGTGCGTCTCAGTTGCCATGTCGTCCTCCTTGGGAACTTAAGCCTACATCGGGCAGCGCCGGTCTCACCAGCGCCGCCCGACCGTAAGGATCAGGTGTTCCGAGGGCGCTTAGACGGCGAACATCAGCAGCAGAGCGACCAGGAACGAGAAGATGCCCAGTGCTTCTGCAAACGCGATACCGATGAACAGGGTCGCGGTCTGGCTGGCGGCGGCCGACGGGTTGCGCAGGGCGCCCGCCAGGAAGTTGCCGGCCACGTTGCCCACCCCGATGGCGGCTGCGCCGGAACCGATTGCTGCCAGGCCTGCGCCGATGTGTGCGAGATCGCCTTCCATTTGATATCTCCTTACGATGGAAAGTTGTGAGTCTTTTGGGATGAAGGATCGGACCTTAGTGCGAGGGATGCAGCGCATCCTTCAGGTACACGCAGGTCAGAATGGTGAACACGTAGGCCTGGATGAAGGCCACCAGGACCTCGAGGCCGTACATGGCCGAGATCGCCAGAACCGAAACCGGGCTGACCACGGTGATGGCGGCAAAGCCCGCGAACACCTTGATCACCGCGTGGCCCGCCATCAGGTTGCCAGCAAGACGAATGGAGTGGCTGACGGGGCGGACGAAGTACGAGATCAGTTCGATGATCGCCAGGATCGGGCGGAGCGGCAGCGGCGCGCTCGACACCCAGAACAGGCCCAGGAAGGCGGCGCCGTTCTTGACGAAACCGACGATGGTCACGGTCAGGAACACCAGCAGCGCCAGCACCACGGTCACCGCGAAATGCGAGGTGGTGGTGAAGGACAGCGGCAGCAGACCCAGGAAGTTGGCGGTGACGATGAACATGAACAGCGTCATCACGTAGGGGAAGAACTTCAGCCCCTCCTTGCCGCAGATGTCTTCCAGCATCTTGTGGATGAAGCCGTAGGTCATCTCGGCGATGGACTGCATCCGGGTCGGCACGATGGCGCGGCGGGACGAGCCCATCACCAGCAGCACGATCACCGCCACGATCGACATCGCCATCCACAGCGTCACGTTCGTGGGGGTGTACCAGGCAACCGCGTCGCCACCGAACAGGGGCTTCACGATGAACTGGTCCATCGGGTGGAATACCAGGCCGCCGCTCTCTGCGGCGTGTTCTGCACCTTGCGCTTCGGTTGCCACGTTCAGTCCCTCTCGTCGTCTCGCGCGGCCTCTTCGGCCAGTCTCTTTTCTTGGATCTCCTGCGCGCTGCGCAGCATCGTCTTGATGCCTGCCGCGAGACCCAGCAATGTGAACAGCACCAGCAGGAACGGGAGTGTCCCGAACAGGCTGTCCAGCCCGTAGCCGATGCCAAAGCCGATCCCCAGACCGGCCACCAGTTCGATCACCATCCGCCAGGCAAGATTGGCCTGAGAATAGTGCTCGTCCACGCGGGGCTTGGGCGCTTGCGCCTGCTTGACCTTCTCGATCCGCGCCTCCAGCTGCGCCAGGCGCTGCTTTTGGTCATCCTCGGTCACTCGAAAGGTCCCCACGCTTTGTCAGCGACGGTGCTAAGCGGAGCGGGGCACAGAGTCAATCGCTAGAATGGCCGAGGGACGAACGTCGTAAGTCATTGTTATTATGAATATTCCTTCCGACGGACGGCGGCGCGTCAGGCACGCATCCCCGGGTATGGGCGCCAAAGGGCCCGAAAACCCATATTCAACCGAAAGGTTGACGATTGCCGCGCCGCGGGGCTAGGGCCAGAACATGACCGATCCGCTCGACATCGTCTTCTCTGCCCTCGCCGATCCGACGCGGCGCGCCATCCTCGCCATGCTGCTTGAGGATGACATGGCGGTGACCGATGTCGCCGAGCCCTTTGAGATGTCGCTGGCGGCGATCTCCAAGCATCTGACCATCCTGACCCGCGCAGGCCTGATCAGCCAGGAGCGGCGCGGAAGGGTGAAATGGTGCAAGCTGGAACCCGACGCGCTGCGCGCCGCCAGCGTCTGGATGCAGGGCTTCGGTCAGTTCGAGCCGGTCAACCTGGATGCCTTCGAGCGGTTTCTCGAGACCGAGCTCGCCACCCCGGAGGAGCCCGAGGCGCCGGACCGGACCGGCGCCTGAGCCGCGCTCAGCCGTCCTGCTCCAGCAGCAGGACCAGCGCCATCACCGTCATCGCGATCCCCACCAGCACCAGCCCGCTCGGGGCGCCGTGGCCCAGCACGATCTCCCACAGGATGACCCAGCTGGGGGTGAGATAGGTATAGGCCATCACCTTGGCCGACGGCAGCCGCAGGGTGGCGAACTGCAGCAGCACGAAGGTCATCGCACTGGCGAAGATCGCCAGATAGAACAGGCCGATCCAGACGATGGCGGGCAGTGCCGCCCAGTCGGTGGCGCGGATGTCGGACCAGCCGTAGGCCACCAGCACCACGAAGCCCGCCAGCAACATGCCGAAGGTGAACATCACCGCCGGCTCGCCCCGGTTCAGCCGCCGCACCATCGGCGTGTAGGCGGCATGGGCGATACAGCCGAGGAAATAGACCGCCTCGCCGCGGCCGACATGGAACGCCCTGGCGGTCTGCCAGTTGCCGTCGAAGATCACCCAGAGCGCCCCCGCCGCCCCCACCGCCAGCGCCAAGGCCATGCGCCGGGTGGTGACCTGACGCAGCAGCCACCAGCCGAACACCCCGGTCAGGATCGGCGTCAGGGTGAAGACCGCCGCCGCGCTGACCGGCGCGGCGGTCTTCAGCCCCTCGAACATCAGCACGAAATAGGCGGCGAACAGCCCGCCCAGCACCAGATAGCGCCAGGGCGCGGCAAAGGCCTCGCGCCGCAGCTTGCCGGTGGCGGCGGCCAGGGTGCCGATCACCACCGCCGCGATGGCGAAGCGCGCCGCGTTCAGCGCCGCCGGGGCGATCTGGTTGGCCACCTGCGAGCCCAGCGAGAACGACCCCGCCACCAGCGCCGAGAAGGTCAGCATCGCCAGATGGCCCTGCAGGCGCGGGCTCAGCCGGGCCGCCGCCGGGGCCGCGGCCCGGCCGCTCATGTGCACCACTCCTGCGCGCGCTCCTTGAGAAAGCGCAGAAAGCTCTGCACCTTGTTGGTGCGGTGCAGGTCGACATGGGTCACCAGCCAGAGCGCGCCCGACCAATCCTCCTGCGGCGGCATCACCTGCACCAACTCGGGCTGCCGCGCCGCCTCCCAGGTGGCCATGAAGCCGATGCCGGCGCCGGCAAGGATCGCCTCGTTCATCGCATCGCCGCTGTTGCAGCGGAAGGTGACCGCCTCCTGCGGCACCTGGGCGCGCAGCCATTTGCTGAACGGCGCGCGGGTGTCGGCATCATCCGAGCCGACAAAGCGATGCGCGGCGAAATCCGCGACCGTAGCGGGCTGGCCGTGGGCCGCCACATAGCCCCGGCTGGCATAGAGCCCCACCGGCAGATCGGCGAACCGCTGCACCACGTTGTCGGGCTGATCCGGCACCGATCCGGCGCGGATCGCCACATGCGCCTCGCCATACTCCAGCCGGAACAACCGCTCGCCGGTCAGGAACCGCACGATCAGCCCCGGATGGGCGGCCTGAAACGCGCTCAGCACCGGCACCAGTAGCGGCGACAGCGACGACAGCGAGGTCACCACCAGCTCGCCCGTCACCTCGTCGCCATGGCCCTTGAGCCGGCCGACCAACTGATTGAACTGGTCATCGGTGGCCTGCGCCACCCGCAGCAGGTCCTGCCCGGCCTCGGTCGGCGTGTAGCCGCGCGCATGGCGCTGGAACAGCTTGACGCCCAGCCGCGCCTCGATCGCGTCGATATGGCGGATGACGGTGGCGTGATGCACGCCCAGTACCTCGGCCGCGCCGCTGACCGTGCCCATGCGGGCGACCTGATAGGCGGTGCGGATCTCGTCCCAATTGTCCAGCTTCATATGTGCACCAGATCACAATTCCTGTTCAATCTCTTCAATTGTGTTCGCTCACGCAAGGCATAAATCTCCGGTCAGACACACACAGACATCCAACCGGAGTTCCCGACATGACCACCATTCTTCGCATCGACAGCTCGATCAAGGGCGAGGCTTCGGTCTCGCGCAAGCTGCTGGATCGCACCCAGGCGCATCTGACCCAGACCCATGCCGGGGCCCATGTGATCACCCGCGACCTGTCGCAGGGCGTGCCGGCGATCGACGGCGCCTGGATCGGCGCGGTCTTTACCCCCGCCGCCGACCGCAGCCCGGCCCAGGCCGAGATCGCCGCCTTTTCCGATGCCCTGCTGGACGAGGTGCGCGCCGCCGACATCCTGCTGATCGGCCTGCCGGTCTATAACTTCGGCGTACCGGCACAGCTGAAAAGCTGGATCGACCACCTGGCCCGCAAGGGCGAGACCTTCCAGTACACCGAGGCCGGCCCCGAAGGCCTGCTGACCGGCAAGCGCGCCATCGTGGTGCTGTCCTCGGACGGCACCAAGTTCGGCTCCGAGATCGACTTCGCCTCGGGCTGGCTGCGCCACATGCTGGGCTTCTTCGGCATCACCGAGGTGGACTTCGTCCATGCCGACCAGATGGTGTTCGACGCCGAGACCACGCTGAAATCGGCCGAGAACCAGATCGACGCGCTGGTCGCCTGATCCGAGCCGCCGGGCGGTTGGCCGCCACCACTCAGCCGCCCGACACCGGCGCGCCCCAACAGGGCGCGCCGATTTGAGTCCGATCGCCGTTTTCCGGCGCGGAAAACGGCCCGAAATCTTGCGAAGATTTCGGGCGCCCGGGTCCAACGGTTCCGCCGGGCCGTTTTCTTCGCAAGAAAACGGCCCGAAATCCGCGGCGGATTTCGGCGCCGCGCGAAGGCCCTCAGTCCAGCCAGGTGATCTCGGCCCCGAAGCGCGCCAGCGCCTCCAGCATCGCCGCCCGCCGCATCGCCACCGTCCGGTCGTTGACCAGCGGGTGCAGGCAGATGACCTCGGCCCGTTCCGCCGCGCGGTCGAGCACCAGCCGTACCCCCATGCGCGCGCCGGTCACCATCGCCAGCGGGCTCACCGCGCCGGGGCGGATGCCCAGATGTTCCATCAGCCGCTCGGGCGAACCGAAGGACAGACCGCCCGCCCCCAGATCGCGCCCCAGCTCCTTGAGGTCGATCGCCCGGTCCTGCTCCAGCGTCACCAGATAGTTCCGCTTCTTGCGGTCGCGCAGATAGAGGTTCTTGATGCGCAGCACGCCGGGCCCGGCAGGCAGCAGCCCGGCCTCGATCGCCTTGCTGTCCTCGACCGTGCGCAGCGGCGCATGCTCGAACAGTTGGTATTCGATTCCCCAATCGTCCAGCTGCCGCAGCAGCGCATCCGAACGGACCGGCAAGCTGTCCTGATAGGCCGATGACGCATCCATGATGGCAGGCTCCCGTTGCTCCGCCCGCCCTCCTGCCCCGATCCCGCCGCCGGCGCAAGACCCGGCCCGGCTTGACTCCGGCGGCCAAACCTCCTAGGTGCCTCCCCAAATATCCGGAAGTGCGAAACCTTCCGGTCCCCGCCTATGCAGGGATCGCCCCCCACCAGCGAGTGTCGCCCGTGGGGGCAAAACCGTTTGGGACCGTCTCTGACCCGTCGGAGCGTTTGTGATTTGAACCGCCTGTTCCTACCTTGGGAACGGCACATGGAAACCGGCGCAGGAGGCCGAAGGCATGTTTGAAAATCTATCCGAACGCCTTTCCGGCGTCTTCGACCGGCTGACCAAGCAGGGCGCGCTCTCGGAAGAGGACGTCAAGACCGCCTTGCGCGAGGTGCGCGTCGCGCTGCTGGAGGCCGACGTCTCGCTGCCGGTGGCCCGCGACTTCGTCAGACGGGTGCAGGACCAGGCCACCGGCCAGGCGGTGACCAAATCGGTCACCCCGGGCCAGCAGGTGGTCAAGATCGTCCATGACGCGCTGGTCGACGTGCTGCGCGGCGAGGACGATGCCGGCAAGCTGAAGATCGACACGCCCCCGGCGCCGGTCCTGATGGTCGGCCTGCAGGGCTCGGGCAAGACCACCACCACCGCCAAGCTGGCCAAGCGGCTGAAGGAGCGCGAGGGCAAGCGGGTGCTGATGGCCTCGCTCGACACCAACCGCCCGGCGGCGATGGAGCAGCTGGCGATTCTGGGTCAGCAGATCGGCGTCGACACCCTGCCCATCGTCAAGGGCGAGGATCCGGTCGCCATCGCCAAGCGGGCCAAGACCCAGGCCTCGCTCGGGGGCTATGACGTCTATATGCTCGACACCGCCGGCCGGCTGCATATCGACGCCGACCTGATCGCCCAGGCGGCGGCGGTGCGCGACGTGGTCAACCCGCGCGAGACCCTGCTGGTGGTCGACGGTCTGACCGGTCAGGACGCGGTCAACGTCGCCACCGAATTCGACGACAAGATCGGCGTCACCGGCGTGGTGCTGACCCGGATGGACGGCGACGGCCGCGGCGGTGCGGCGCTCAGCATGCGCGCGGTCACCGGCAAGCCGATCCGCTTCGTCGGCCTGGGCGAGAAGATGGACGCGCTGGAGACCTTCGAGCCCGACCGGATCGCCGGCCGCATCCTCGGCATGGGCGATATCGTCGCCCTGGTCGAGAAGGCGCAGGAGACCATCGAGGCCGAACAGGCCGAGAAGATGATGCGCCGCATGGCCAAGGGTCAGTTCAACATGAACGACCTGAAGATGCAGCTCGAGCAGATGCTCAAGATGGGCGGCATGGAAGGCATGATGTCGATGATGCCCGGCATGGGCAAGATGGCCAAGCAGGTCGAGGAGGCCGGTTTCGACGACCGGATGATCCGGCGGCAGATCGCGCTGATCCAGTCGATGACCAAGAAGGAACGCGCCAATCCGCAGCTGCTGCAGGCCAGCCGCAAGAAACGCATCGCTGCCGGCTCGGGCATGGATGTGAGCGATCTGAACAAGCTTCTGAAGATGCATCGCCAGATGAGCGACGTGATGAAGAAGATGGGCAAGATGGGCAAGGGCAAGATGCTCAAGCAGGCGCTGTCGGGCATGTTCGGCGGCAAGGGCATGGGTGGCGGCCTGCCGGCCGGCATGGACCCGTCGCAGATGGACCCCAAGGCGCTGGAAGCGGCGGCCAAGCAGCTGGGCGGCAAGCTGCCCGGCGGGCTGCCGGGCCTGGGCGGCGGCATGGGCCTGCCCTCGGGGCTGAGCGGTTTCGGCAAGAAGAAGTAAGGCCACGATGAACCCCAGGATCAACCGACACGGGACTGATTGCCTGGCGCAACGCGCCGGGCAGCGCCCGTCCCGCCTCCCCACGGGGCGGGCGCTTCTCGCCCCCCCCGCGCAGGCCGGGCGCGTGGCGGGCCGTGTTGATCGCGCATTCCCGCAAGGGGACCGCGCATGACCGCCTTCACCATCCCGACGCTGGAGACCGAACGGCTGATCCTGCGCGCGCCGCAGCTTGCCGATTTCGACCATTGGGCCGAATTCTTCTCGACCGACCGCGCCCGCTATGAACGCGGGATGATGTCGCGCGACGCCGCCTGGCGGGTCTGGGCCTCGGACGTGGCGATCTGGCACTTGCGCGGCTACGGCCCCTTCGGTCTCGATGACCGCGCCACCGGCGCCTATCTGGGCGAGGTCGGCATCTACGAACCCGACGGTTACCCCGGCCCGGAACTGGGCTGGTTCGTGGTGCCCGAGGCCGAGGGCCGCGGCATCGCGCTTGAGGCCGCCCGCGCCGTCCTGCTCTGGGCGCGGCAGAGCTTCGGCTGGGACCGGATCACCAATATCATCGACCCGCGCAACGACCGCTCGATCGCGCTGGGGCTGCGGCTCGGCGGCGTGATCGACCCCGAGGGCGTCGGCGAGGACCCGGGTGACGTGGTGATCGTGCATGACCTGCGGAGGCTGGCATGAGCTACACCCTCACCATCCCGACGCTGGAAACCAAACGCCTGATCCTGCGCGCGCCCGGCCCGCAGGACATCGGGCCGTTCTCGGCCTTCTACGCCAGCCCGCGCGCCGATTTCGTCGGCGGACCGCTGACCGCCGAGGGCAGCTGGCGCATGCTGGCGATGGAGATCGGCCACTGGACGCTCAAGGGCTTCGGCCGCTGGATCGTCACCACCAGGGACAGCGACGAGGCCGTCGGCATGGTCGGCCTGTTCGAGCCCGAAGGCTGGCCCGAGACGGAAATCGGCTGGGACCTGTTCAACGGCCACGAGGGCAAGGGCTATGCCACCGAGGCCGGCGCCGCCGTGCGCGCCTATGCCTATGACGTGCTGGGCCTGCCGACGGTGATCAGCCTGGTGAAACCGGCCAACACCGGCTCTGCCCGCGTCGCCCAGCGGCTGGGCGCCCGCCGCGACGGCGATTTCGTGCATGAACGCCACGGGCCGATGCAGATCTGGCGCCACCCGGGTCCCGACGATCTGACCGACGGCGGCATGGAGGCCTACGCATGAGCGTGCTGAGCCTGACCATCCCCACCGTGGTGACCGAGCGGCTGATCCTGCGCGGACCGGAAGCGCGCGATTTCGAACCGCTCGCCGCCTTCTTCGCCGATGGCGCGCGCAGCTGGGGCTTCAGCGGCCCGAAAAGCCGCAACGACGCCTGGCGCTGGTTCGCCGGCAATATCGGCCATTGGGCGCTGCACGGCTACGGCTTCTGGACGGTTGAGACCCGCCGCGACGGCGCGATCGTCGGCCTCGCCGGCCTGTGGAACCCCGAGGGCTGGGTCGAGCCGGAACTGGGCTGGGTGATGTTCGAGGGCGCCGAGGGCAAGGGCTATGCCTATGAGGCCGCGAAGGCCGCGCGCGCCCATGCCTATGACCACATGGGCTTCACCACCCTGACCAGCAACATCCTGCCGGGCAACGCGCGCTCCGTCGCGCTGGCCGAACGGCTGGACGCCTGGCACGAGCGCGACTTCACCAATGTCGCGCAAGAGACCGAGATGGCCTATCGCCACCCCTCGCCCGAGGCGCTGGCGCAGATGGAGGGCGCGGCGTGAGTGCCTTCCCCCTCCCCATCCCGGTGATCGAGACCGAGCGGCTGGTGCTGCGCGGCCCGCGCGAAAGCGATTTCGACGCCCATGCCGCGATGATGGCCTCGGACCGCAGCCGCTTCATCGGCGGCCCGCTGGACCGCAATACCGCCTGGCGGGGCTTTTGCGGCTCGATCGGCCATTGGGTGCTGCGTGGCTATGGCATGTGGGTCGTGGCCGACCGGGCGGACGACCGTCCGCTGGGCCGGGTCGGGCTGATCAACCATCTGGGCTGGGACGAGCCGGAACTGGGCTGGCACCTCTATGACGGCGCCGAGGGCCGCGGCGTCGCCCATGAGGCGGCGCTGGCCGCGCGCGCCTATGGCGCGGCGCAGTTCGGGCTCGACGGGGTGATCTCCTACATCGACCCGGCCAATACCCGGTCGCAGACGCTGGCTGCCCGTCTGGGCGCCACCGTCGAGCGCGACGGCGAAGTGATGGGCCACCCCTGCCAGGTCTGGCGCCATCCGAAGGCGGGGGATCTGTGATGCCCCAGACCATCCCCGTGATCGAGACCCGGCGCCTGATCCTGCGCGGCCCCACCGCCGAGGATTACCCGAACTTCAAGGCCACCTTCACCAGCTATCGCGCGCGCTTCATGGGCGGGCCGCTGAACCCCTATGAATCCTGGATGCTCTACGCCGCCGAGATCGGCCATTGGCAGATCCGCGGCTATGGCATGTGGATGATCCACGACAAGGCCACCGGCCAGACCTATGGCATGGCCGGCGGCTGGAAACCGGCGATGTGGCCCGAGGCCGAGATCGCCTGGGTGATCTGGCCCGGTATGGGCGGCCGGGGCTTCGCGCTGGAGGCGACGCAGGCGGTGCGCAAGTACCTCTATGGCACGCTCGGCTGGACCACGGCGGTCAGCTATATCGACCCCAAGAACCTCGATTCGATTCGCCTGGCCGAACGGCTGGGTGCGGTGAAGGACCAAGGCGCCGCCAGCATCGACGGCAACGACGCGGTCTATCGCCACCCGGCGCCGGCGCAGCTGGACGGCACCCAGTTGGCCCATGGCATCGAAATGGAGATCGGTCATTACGCCGACCCGCTGTTCAAACCGAAAGGATGGGCCATTGACTGACGACGCCTCCCGCGCCGCCGCGCTGCTCAGGGAACACCGCGAAAGCATCGACCGGCTCGACGCGATCCTCGTCTACACCCTGGGCGAGCGGTTCAAGCACACGCAGGCCGTGGGCAAGCTCAAGGCCCTGCACGACCTTCCCCCGTCCGATCCCGCCCGCGAAGCGGCGCAGATCGCACGGCTCGAAGACCTGGCGAAACAGGCCGACCTGGACCCTGAATTCGCCAAGGCATTCCTGACCTTCATCATTGATGAAGTCATCCGCCACCACAAGAAACACCAGGAATAACCGGGACCTCCCGGTCAACGCCATCAAAGGAGAAACCACCATGGCAATGAAAATCCGTCTGGCCCGCGGCGGCTCGAAAAAGCGTCCCTTCTACCGCATCGTGGCCACCGACAGCCGCATGCCGCGCGACGGCCGCTTCATCGAGAAGCTGGGCACCTACAACCCGCTGCTGGCCAAAGACAGCGAAGACCGGGTGAAAATGGACCTGGA
>JBFXGQ010000095.1:0-10749 GCA_050177915.1 Pseudodonghicola sp.
GCCTCCGCCCCGTTGAACAGATCGTCCGGTACCGCGCGCGGCCTGCCGCGCCTCGCGCAAATGCGTTGGCATTTCCGATAGGCCGTCCCGACCTGTTCGATATCGATCCTTTGGCACAGCGGCGGAAAGATCAGAATATTCGTCTCGGTCGCGCAGATCTTCCGTCCGCGCGGATCCGGATTGCCGAACAGCAATATCCCGGCCCACCGCAAGACCGCCACAGATGCCGGGGGGCACGCCGCCAAACATCGCCTCCCTTTGCGACAAATCCACCGGCCCATATTGGGGAATGGCGGTAACGTCGCCGGAATACAGGATCGGATCGCAGCACGGCAGATCACGCGCGGAATTCAAATGGCGCTCCGCCATCGGCCGGTATTTTCACAGCATGACATCTTCGGCCAGATGTGCGCGAAAGAAATCCAGCGGATGACCGGCAGAACAAAAAAGGTGAAGCGCCCCCGGATCCACAGAGCACATGTCGGCGGTATTGGGGGCAAAAGCCGGAACCACCGCGGTTCGTGTCATGGATGCGGCCGCACCCCATCGGCCGTATCCAGCCAGTCCACGGCGTCGACCAGCGCCAGTGTCCGCTCTGCCGCGGTCATCGGCGTCTTGCGCAGCGTCACCCGCATCGCCTCCACCGCCCGCGGTGTGTCGAGGATCGCCTCCGTCGCCACCCCCTGCTCCTGCATCCTCTGACCGAGGGCGGAGAGCTGATATTCAGTATGGGTCAATTCGAACCGGCTGTCGGTCCAGCCGAGCTCCCAGGCGCGTTCGGTATAGGCCAGCCAGGAGGTTTGGTTGAACCCCCGCAGGGTGTCCGGCTGCTGCGACCGCAGAAGGCCGAGATCGTAGGGAACGCACGCCGAGACCTCCGCCCCCTCGCGCAGCAGCTCCAGGCAGCTCCGCATCAGCGCCGGCAGATCCGGCACCTGGCTTGGCAAGGCATTCGCCTCGATACAGGCGATGCTGCCCTTCTCCAGCACCACCTCGCCCGACAGCTCGGACCGCGCACGGATCGGGAAGGCCTGCGGCTGGCCGAGGTCGAGCAGCAGGTCCGGTCTGCTCGCTTCGCGCGCGTCGATGTTCAGCCAGCCGGGACGATAGGTCTTGCCGGCGCCGAGGTTGATCCGGTCGGGATACGACGGCCGATCGACCCCGGGGCGCGCACCGAGATCGGCAAGCGTCTCCTCCACCGCCCGGCCGAGCGCCGCATCCCCCTGCGAGGCGCGAAAGGCGGCAAGGCTTTGCCGCGCGGCCCGGTCGAAACGCGCCGCATCCGCCAGCAGCCCGACGGTATAGTCGACAAGATCCCGGTCGCCGGGCGTCAACAGGCTGTCGCGATAGAACCCCGGGGCCGAGCCGCCGGGGTAATTTTCCGAAATCACCGGAATGCCGTTGGTCAGCGGATAGAAGCACCGGATCTGCTGCAGGATCTGCGTGTCGTAATAATGCAGGTTCAGCACCGCCCGGGCCTGCCGCATGATCCGGTCGCGGTCCTGTGCGAACAGCCCGCTCACCACAGACACGCGCACCCCGCGCGCCCGCAGCGCTCGGACGATTGCCTCGCGGTGCGGGTTCATCGTGCCGTAGAAGACCAGATCGCAAGACCGCTCCTCCTTTGGCGTCACGCGGTCCAGCGCGGGCACATAGGTGAAGGGAAACAGCGACCGGCGCCGATGGCTCAGCGCGCAAAGGTTGGTTTCGGAGTAGTCCCAGACATAGAACCGGTCCAGCAGCGCCCGGTAGGCGTCGGTCACGAAGGCCGAGCCGGAATCGAGCTGCTCGGTATTGAAGATCACGGTGCTGTCGGGAAAGACCACCGGCTCAGGCATCTGCAGATGCGCGCCGAAGACGATGTTGATCGCCCCCGGCAGGACGCGGTTCTTGCGAAAATGCGCCTCGTAGCCGGCACGTCCCAGCACATGAAGGACATTTTCCGCCGCCTCCAGCAACACCAGCGAACCGGCGTAGCCCGGCGGCTGCAGGATGGTGACGTTGAATTTCACCGCCCGATCTGCCCGGCGAACAGTTGCAGCAGCATCAACAGGCTGAACCCGACCACAACATAGTGGCCGATGCGCCGTTTCGGCGGCGCCGCCGGCGCCTCGCAGCGCACCACATGAAAGCGCAGATCGCGTTCGCCGATCTTCTCGCGGATCTTGCCCATCGCCGCGGCGCGTGAGGCGGCCAGAACGGTGTCCGACCCGCTGCGCGGCAGGCCCATATCGTCCGTATAGCTGTAGGAGACGTAATAGGGCTTGGCCCGGGCATCCGTCACCGGATGCCCCCGCCCCCGATCAGGCTGCAACGTCATCCGCGGCCTTCTCCGGCCGGGGGAACCCGACCAGATCCAGGATCTCGCGGTTTACCGCCTCGGGCGCAAAGGCGGCTCCGGCGGCCAGCGCGCGCTTGCTCGCGGCAAGGTATTTGGCGCTGTCGCTCATCAATTCGTCGATCCGGTCGACCCAAGGCTTCACCTCTTCCAGGGACGGAATGTGATGATAGCTGTCTCCGGTGAAACCGGCGGGGATGTCAAACAGGAACCCGGCACCGTTCAGCTGTTCGGGGATGCCGCCGTTGCGGGTCGCCAGCACCGGGATGCCGGCCAGCTGCGCCTCGGCGATCACCCGCCCGGCCGCCTCGAAGTAGATCGAGGGGACGAGCAGGACCGCGGTCCGCTCCAGCACGGTGCGCATGTTCATCTGCCTCTGCACCCACCAGATGTTCTTGATCTGCCGGGCGCCGTTGATCAGGTTTTCGACCTCCTGCTGGGTGCCGCGGCTTTCGACCGCCAGAAAGGTGATGTCGCTGCGGCGCGCCTGCATGGCGTTGGCCACCTGCAGAAACACGGTGACGCCCTTCAGCAGAGCCGGGTTGATCATCGTGACAAAGCCGTTGCGCTGCCGCTCGAGAAAACGCTTCCGGGTCAGCGCCTTTCTGTCGACGAACGGCCGAACCCGGTTGTGGACGACGGCCACATCCGAGAAGCCGAACCGGTCCCGATAAAGGTCGCGCAGGGCCTGCGACGGGGTGACGATCTGGTCGATATGCGAAAACACCTCGCGCTTGTCGTCTTGGTAGCTGGCATTGCACAGATAGAAGACGGTGCGCGCGCCCTGCTGCCGGGCGAGCTTGAGCAGCGGGATCAGGTTGCGGCCGCCATAGCAGACCACCACATCCGGGCGGATGCGCCGGATGTCCTCGGCCGCCGCCGAAATGAACTTGTTGATCAGATGCACCGGCACCTTGGGTCCCACCGTGGTGCCGGCATAGATCACATTATGCTCCACATTGTGGATGCGGGTGCGGATCCGGTTGCCGACGTTGCGGGCGAAATCGACATCCGGAAAGATCTCCTGCCTCAGCGGGAATTCGTCGGGGCCGTCGAAAATCGACATCGTGACCGAACTGCAGTCGTATCCATGCGCGGTGAGGATGTTCAGCCAGCCCAGCATCTCGATCGCCGCCCCGCTGTTGGGGTCGAGAATGCAGGCCTCGCTGAGGAACATGATTTTCTGTGCGGTCATGGCCGAACCTCCGTTTGACTGCGGGCATGGGGGCCGGGGCGGATCTACTCCGCCTTCAGCGCCCCGGAGATCAGGAACAGGGTCATCGCGTCGGGCAGCCCCGTCTGGGTGAGGTTATGCGCCTTCTGATAGGCGGTCAGCGCGGCCGCCGTCTTGGGGCCATAGCGCCCGTCGGCCGCATCGGCCGCGAGATAGTTCTGCGCCACCAGATACTGCTGGACATCGGCCAGGACGCCGGCGCGCACCGGCACCTGATACTGCGCGGTGCTCAGCGTCTCCAGCGCGGTCTCATCGGCCTGCGCCAGCGGCGCGAACCGCTCCAGCACGGCGTGGAACGCCGACTCGATCAGAATGTCGGGGTTGTGGCCGCAGATCAGGCGCGTCAGCTCGGCCAGCGCGTTCGGATTCTGCACCGGCATCGTTTCGAAGGCCCCGCTGTCGTTGCGGTTGGCATAGGAGACGTAGCCGGCGATCCAGGAGGCGAGCTGCCCGCGCAGATCGGGGTCCAGCGTGGCGCCCGCCTCGGAGGTCAGCGCGGCGCAGCTGTTCGCCCCCAGACCCCGGGCCGCGAACAGCCCGCTCTCGGTCGCGGCCCCGGCGGCCAGCGGAACGCCCGCCGCAACGCAGAGGGAAAAGGCCCGAACGAATTTCATCATTGTTGTGCTCCTTTGAGAACGAATGGCGGGCCAAAGCCCGCCATTCCAGTGGTTTTCCGGGGGGTTCCCTGTGCTGACGAGGACGGGGAAACCCATTCCGGTCAGTTCCGGACGATCGCCGTCGTGGCGTAGTTGCCGACCGAGGTCGCGCTGAGGGCGTTGCCGCCGACAGTGACCGCGGCCCCGGCAACCTCGCCCAGGCTGGACGAGCCGATCCGGGCGCCGGTGACCGTCGAGGTGATCGCGCCGGTGTTGTACTGGCTGCTGCTCACCGCGACGGTGGCATCGTCAGACCCGCCGTTCAGCGACGTCAGCGTCAGGCTGTTGGTGGCGATGTTGCCATACCCCGAGGCCTGCACGATGTTCCCCGTCACGCTGAGCGAGCTGTCGTAGAGCGCGTCCGAACCGTTGTAGGTCGAGCCTTGGTTCAGGACCGCCTGGAAGACCGCCCCGGCGCTTGTCGCAGTGACATCGCCGTCGTTGGCCTGCCCGTTCAGCATGGCGTAGGTCGCGCTCACCCCCGTGCCGGTGATGCTGGCGTCCGTACCGAGTCCGCCGGCCGCCGTGGTCGCCCCCACCGTCATGGTGTTGTTGGCCACGTTGCCGCGTGCCAGGGCGGTGACGGAGTTGTCGCCGATATTCAGCACGCTGCTGTGAAGCGCCGTCGTCCCGGAGGTGGCATCGGTGTCGTCCAGGGTGGCCAGAACAGTCGCGCTGGCCGAGGCCGACACGCTGCCGGTGTTGGACTGAGCGTTGTTCAGCGCACCGGTTGCCGTGATGGTCGAAGTGCCGGCACCGCCCAGATTCATGACCGAATTGGAGGCCATGTTGCCGGTCGCATAGGCATTCGACTGGTTCGCGGACAGCGACAGCGTGCTGCTGCTGACCGGGTCTTCATCCGTCGCCAGAGTGATGGTGTAGTCGACAGCGGTGCTGGTCGCCGTGACGGCGCTGCCCTGGCTCTGCAGGTTCGACGTCACAAAGGCCGCACTGGCGGTCGTGCTGTCGATAAACGCATCGGCCCCCTCGACACCCGAGGTGATGTTGGCGCCGGCTACGTTCATCTGGTTGACGCTGCTGTTGCCGGTCGCACGTGCGGTGGTGATGTTGCCATCAATCGTCGCCGTGCTGTCGGTGACAGCGTTGACCAGCATCGCGTCCGACCCCAGGTCGAGACCGACCGAGGCGCTTGCCGTTGCCGTCGTCGGGTCGAGGAGCGCCCACTGGACGTTCATCAGCGCAGCGGTGGCATCGGTGCCGGCGGTATCGGCCCCGCCCACGGACAGGACGTTCGTCGCGATGTTGCTGGTCGCCTGCGCCGTGGTGACGTTGCCATCCATCCCCAGGGTGCTGCCGGACAGGGCCGCCGGATCGGAGTCGAGCAGATCCGCGTTGTAGACGCGCGTCGTCGCGGTCGACACCACGCCGCCGCTGGTGCTGGCCATCGTCTGGCTGTTGTAGAGCGCTGCATCCGCCAGAACGACACCGCCGGACACCGTCGAGGGATCGGAGGCAACGGCACGGATCGAGGACAGGTTGGTCCCGGTCAGCGTCACCTCGTTTTCGACGCTGTTCGCCGTTGCAAGGCTCTGGTTGACGTTGTTCGACAGCGAAACGGCCGAGCCGGTGGCGCCGGCATTGGCGAAGATCTCGACGTCGGATGTCGTGGTCACCGAACTGCTGGCGAACTGGTTCGAGGCAAGGGCCGCGCTGGTCGCGACATTGGTCCCGCTGACCGCAACCGCGTTCGACGCGTCGTTCGAGGTCGCCGTCGCTTGCTGGGTGTTGCCGTCCACCGTCAGGGTAGAGCCGCTGACCGTCTGGTCCACCGCCTGGTCGATGCCGAAGCTGCCGTAGACGGTGCTGGACAACGGCGAACCGTCGCCGACCTGCTGCACGTTGCTGAGCGAATGATCGGCAACGACCGCATAGCCGTCGAGGGCGATCGTCGCATCGGCCACCAGATTGCTGTCGACCGAGGCGGCGGTTGCCGTCACGGTGTTCGCCGCCGTGTTGCCGGTGACCGCGCCCGTGATGACGTTGCCGTCGACCGACACCGCGCTGCCGAAGATGGCGGCCCCGTCGGAGGTCACGATCACACCGGCACCGTTCGGCGTTCCAGTGACCGGATCGCCGTCAAAGCCGCCGATCGTCACGGTGTCGCCGGTGATGCCGCTGACGGTACTGTCGAGAGGCGTCACGTCATAGCTGCCCGCGGCGATCGTGATGGTCGTCGCACCGACGCTGATGCCGCCACCGGCCGCGCCGAAAATGCCGTTCAGGACCGCCGCCTCTTCCGCGGTCAGCGGCGAGTCGAAGGTCAGCGTCGCACCGGAGACCAGCGTCAGCGTTTCGGTCGAACTGTTCCAGGTGCCCCCGAGACCGCCACCGCCGGAGGCGCTGTTGTCCGAGCTGAAGCCGGCAATCGCGTCGATCCCTTCAACCCCGAGCTCGGCCGTCACCATGGATCCCGCCACCAGCTGGACGTTGGCCAGCACGCTGGTTGCCGCCACGGTCGCGGTGGAGTCGGTGCCGATCTGGTTGGCGTTGACGGCGCTGTTCGCAGTCGCCGAGACAGCCAGAAGGTTGCTGTCGGACGCCACCGACGAAGACGAGATCACCCCCTCGATGGCGGTCGAGATCGTGTTCGACGAAGACCCGCTGACCTGCGTTGCCACAAATGCGCTGTCCCGCGCCTCCTGCAGGCTGGCGGTCGCGAAATCTGCGCTCAGCTGGATGTCGCCCTCGCCACCGTTCACAGCCAGCAGCGCAGCCGCGCCGGAGACCTGGACATTGGTCGCGTCGACAGTGATGCCGTTCGCCAGCGTGCGGTTGCCGACCACGGTCGCCGAGATGCTGTTCGACGAGGTGCTGACATTGCCATCTGTCAGGGACCCCATGACCATGGTGACAATGGGGGCCGAGCCGGTGCCGACAGCCGAGGCCGTCGAAACCCCGCCCGAGATGGTCTGGGCATTGGCCACGGCCGCCACCACGGCGCCGCTTTCTGAGGTCGCCGCGCCGCCCTCGAGGTTGTTGAAGTGCAGGTCGATGCTGTTGCCGGCAGTCTGGGTGTAGACCGTTGCGCTTTGCAGGTTGAGATCATTGGTCAGCGTGCTGGACGCAACGCTGTCGAACGTGCCGATGAACACACCGCCCGCGCTGAGCTCTGCGGTGGTGGAGCCGGTGGTCAGCTGGTCGTTCGCAACGGCGAATGCCGCGGTCACCGTCGGCGCACCGGAGGCGCTGTCCGCGGCATTCGCATCGACCGTGATGCCGCCGTCGTTGCTGGCAACCGTCAGATTGTTGCTGCCATCAGCCAGGATGAGGCTGTTGGTCGCCTGCAAGCCTGCGGCCAGCGCCGTCTGCTTGTTCCCGGTCACGGTCAGGGTGCTGCCGGACACGGTGCTGAAGGCCTCGACCATGACCGTGCTGTCCGCGGTCGCGGCATTCACCGTACCGGTATTGCTTTGCACGCTGGCGACTGCGGCGCTGGCGCTGATCGCGTTGGCATCGAGCGTCAGGCTGTTGGTCGCATTGGCCCCCAGCGCCTGGGAGGTCACCGCGTTGCCCGTCAGCGCGAGGGTCGAGTCGGCCACCGAGGCGGCGCCGGAGCTGGCTGTCGCGAGGATCACGTTGCCGTTCACGTTGCGCGCCGTCACTTCGGCACCGTCCTGGCGCTGCACGCTTGCCACAAGCGCATCGCCAGAAGCGGCCAGCTGAACGCCAGCGCTGCCGGAGGCATCGCTCAGCGAGGCGACCGAAACGTCACCCGCCAGTTCGTTGGCGGTCGCGGACAGGATCTGGCTGGAACTGTTGCCGGTCGCCTGCGCAGAAATCGTATTGGTCTCGATCGACAGGGTAGAGCCATCGGTCAGGCCGGTGGCGCCGCTGTCGCCGATGGCGAAGCCGGTGACCATGCCGATCGTCACGTCATCCGTGGTCGCGACCACGTCGCCGCCGCTGGCGAGGGACTGCAGCGACGTCAGCGCCATCGAGGCGCCAACCGAGTTGGAGGTGGTATCCTCGGTCGACAGCGCGGAGGTCAGCACGTTGCCCCGGGCGGTCGCGGTCGCGTCACTGTTCGACAGGGTGACCGTGGAGCCCGAAACCGACTGCACCGACACGCCGATGGTGCCGAGGAACGGCGCGAAGCTCGACCCGGTGATGGTCGCGGTCGCGCCGCTTTCGCTGATCTGCGCCGAGGAGATGACCAGATCGGCGGCGGTCACGGAATCGGTCGACAGGAGCGATTGATCCAGCGCCGCGGTCGCGCCCGCGTCGGTGCCCGACAGGCTGACGCCACCGGCGATGTCGATCGAGGCATCGGCGGTGTTCGCCGTCGCCGCGGCCGAGATGTCGTTGTTGTCCGCGGTGACGGTGCCGGTCAGGGTGACCACGCCGCCCGTGGCCGAGGTGGTGCTTTCGATCACGACGACATGCTGATCGCCGGCGCTGGAGCCCGCGACCGGGCCGCTGTTGGCTTGGTAGATGCCGACTGCAACCGTGTCATCCGCCAAGGTCGGGTTGACGTCGAGCTGCACGCTGGTGTCGCTGGTGTTGCCGGTCGCGCCGGCGGAAATGCTGTTGTCGATGAGCGAGGTCGCAACCGTCGAAAGGCTGGCGCTGCCCGAAACCAGCTCCTGGACATAGAGCGTGCTGCCGCTGGCCGCGGCGCTGATCGAATTGGTGTTGACCTGATCCAGAACGGAATCGATGTCGGCGGTCGCCGAATGCGTCGGCGTCGCGAAATCGAGCACGACAGTCGCGGATTGGGCCCGCACCATGCCGGTCGCCATGAACATGGACAGCGTCACGCCGGCCGCGCTTCCCAGCAGGAGTGTGCGCGTCGAGCGCCATTCCCGGACTTTTCTCTCAGACATAATAATCTCTCTTTGTTGGACACATCACGACAATTCGTCAGAGACGGACGAATCGTTCTCCAATACCTTTAATTGAAAAACGCCCAGTTCCCGCCTGAGCTACAAGATTTGTACCGATATCTTTCGACAACATGACCCAACTTTCAGCCCCATCCGAATTGTCGGAAATATCGCTCATTTGTCGCGATACTAGGTTTTTGCCGATTCAGCGCAGGGTTGATACGGTACTTTCGTGACGGATTGCACCAGCTCGAGAATTCCCGTCTCGATTGCCATTCGCACGCCGATTTGCAACGGCTCCTGATTTTTCATACCGGCATTCAAATCGTACAGGTCGGTATCGAAGAACCTGAAGATATCGAATCCGACCTCATAGCCGGAAAGCTGCTTTTGAACGCTCACCGTATCGACGACCTGCAGCGTTTGGCTTCCGACAATGCGCAGATCGACCGCGACGTTCATCGTATAGGTCCGCGCCTGCGGCCCGACGTTATTGATCAGAAGCTCGGCACCGCCGGACTGGATATTGTAGTTCAGCTCGGTGATGCCGCCGATGATGAAATAGTCCGATTGCAGGACCGAGCCGCCGAAATAGGGCTTCCACGGCACCTCTTTCTTGCCGCCGGTCGCGGGGTCGTCGACCTCGTGAACCGTCCCGTCGCCCAGCTGCCGCTGCGCGATATAGCTGAGCTCGGCGTCGGCGATGCGGGTGTCGAACCGTTCATAGAGCTTGACGCCCGGCTGCATCTCCCCCAGCGCCGAATAGGCCATCAGCGCGCCCCCCTGCGTGATCGGGAAGCCCTCGGAATCGGATCTTTTGCCGGTATAGTCCCGAATATCGCCGACCGAGATCGCCAGCTTGCGCTTGCCGGAGCCTTCCAGCTCCTTGCCGTAACAGCGCAGCGACGCGGTGATCGGGGTGCTGTTTCGCCCCACCGGGGTGCCCATCAGCACCGGGATCTGGTCCTCCTCCAGCTGCGTTCGCTCCAGACCGGTCAGCGTCTCCACGCAACCGGACGTGCTCAGGGTCATGGCACCGGCAAGGGCCAGTTTGATCGCATTCTTCATCGCCTGCACCTTAATTATCCTGACCGCCGCTGCTGTCGCCGTTCACAACGGAATCGACATTGCCCGAAAAGCTTGAGCCGGGCATGCTGCAGGCCTGGCTGTCAGACACGGTCGCCGTCTGATCGCCCGAGTTGTCCTGGGAATTGTTGAGAACCTGATCGTTTCCGCCCATCTGCGTACTCGTCGATCCGGAAACGCTATTGTTCGAGGTGTCGGAATTTATGGCGCCGCTGTTGGACTGATCCGAGGACGCGCCCCCCTGATCCCCGTCGGAATTCATATTGCTGTCGTTGCCCGTCGCAGAGCTGTCGACCGAATTCCCGCTGTCGATGTTGGGCGCATTTCCGACCTGCCCGTTATCGGCGATATTGCCGGTGGCATTCGCCGCATTCGTGCAGTTGATCTGAGTGCCGATATTCGTCGTGCTATAGCTGTTCACGACCGTTGTAAAACCGTCGTAGTATCCGCCTTTCTTGCGTTCGACCAGATCCGCCACGCCAGCCTTGTTCGCCTTGTCTGCCGAGGTATCGAACTGCCAGGATCGACTTTCCCCGAAACCGTTGGCCATGGCCGGGGCCTGCGCCGTCCCGCCGGCGAACGTCAGCCCCA
>JBFXGQ010000096.1:0-10702 GCA_050177915.1 Pseudodonghicola sp.
GACACGGTGAGCGAGGCGATCGAGGAATTGCGCCGCCGCGCCGCCACCCAGATGCGCGCCTTCATCGCCGATATCCCCGAAGGGCGGTATCAGGCGACCGCGCTGATCGACAGCGACGGCGTGGTGAACGAGCCGCTGACCATCCGGCTGGCGGTGACCCGCAGGGACGACGGGCTGATCTTCGACTTCACCGGCTCCAGCGCCCCCTGCGCCGGACCGATGAACTCGGTCCGCGCCACCACGCTCAGCGCGGTCTATCTGGCGATGCGCCATATCTTCCCCGAGGTGCCGATGAGCGCCGGGGCGTTCGAGCCGCTGGAGGTGACCGGGATCGAGGGCACCTTCCTCGACGCGCAATACCCCCGCCCGGTGTCGGGCTGCGCGGCGGAGGTGTCGCAGCGGATCGCCGAGGCGGTATTCGCCGCGCTGGTCGACCCGCTGCCCGACCGGGTGACCGCGGCGCCGGCCGGCACCAGCGGCAACTTCGCGCTCGGCGGCCACGACCCGGCGCGGGGCCGCGATTTCGTGATGTACCAGATCTCGGGCGGCGGCTACGGCGGCAATGCCGATCACGACGGGCTGTCGAACGGCTGCTCCACCATCGGCATCTCCAAGGCGCCGCCGGTCGAGATCATGGAGCAGGCCTTTCCGGTGCTCTACCACCGCTACGCGCTGCACGAGGGATCCGGCGGCGCCGGCTTCCATCGCGGCGGTTTCGGCCTGGATTACGAGGTCGAACTCAGGCGCGGCACCGCGCGGGCGAGCTTCGTGATGGATCACGGGCGGTCCGGTCCGCAGGGCGCGCTCGGCGGCGGCGACGGGGCGGTCAACCATGTCACCGTCTGGCGGGACGGCGAGGCCTATGTGCCGCCGCATCTGTCCAAGGATCAGGACATCCCGCTGGGCCCCGGCGACCGGGTGCATGTGCGCACCCCGGGCGGCGGCGGCTATGGCGACCCGTTCGCCCGGCCGGTGGAGGCGGTGCGCTACGACGTCGAGATGGGCCGTTATACCGCGAAACAGGCAGCGCGGCTGTTCGGCGTGGCGGTGACCGGCACCCCGCCGCAGGTCGATGCGACTGAGACGGCGCGGCTGCGGGGCACGCCCCACTAGCCGGCCGGGCCCAGACAGGCCCGCCGCTCAGCGCCCGTCGAACTGGCGGATCCCGATACCGCCGGCCTCGAGGCAGGCGCGGACCGAGCGGGCCAGCGCCACCGCCGTGGGGGTGTCGCCGTGCAGGCAGATGGTGTCGATCGCCGCCGGCAGGCGCTTGCCGCTGGCGGTGATGATGGCGCCCTCCTCCACCATCTGGCGGATGCGGGGGCCGGCCACCGCGGGATCGTGGATCACCGCGCCGGGCAGCCGGCGGTCGACCAGCGTGCCGTCGTCGTTATAGGCGCGGTCGGCAAAGATCTCTCCAGCCCAGCGGCAGCCCAGCGACCGCGCCGCCGCCTCCTGCGCGGTGGCGGCCAGCACCATGACGATGATCTCGGGGTCGACCGACAGCGCCGCCGCATAGCAGGCGCGGGCCAGATCGGCGTCCTCCGACGCCATGTTGGCCAGCGCCCCGTGCAGTTTCAGATGCCGCACCCGGATGCCCAGCGCCTGCGCCATGCCGCGGGCGGCGCCCAGCTGGTAGCGGATCGCGTTCTCCAGCGTCTCGCGCGGGACCTCCATCCGCCGGCGGCCGAAGCCCTGCAGATCGGCGAACCCCGGATGCGCACCGACGCCGACGCCATTGGCCGCCGCCACCCGCATGGTCGAGGCCATCACATCGGGGTCGCCGGCGTGAAAGCCGCAGGCGATATTGGCCGAGCTGATCACCCCCAGCAGCGCCCGGTCGTCGCCCATCGACCAGGATCCGAAGCTTTCGCCCATATCGGCATTCAGATCGACGGATCGGGTCATGCGTTGTCTTCCTCTTGCGGGTCGTGGTGGTCGTGATGGGCGGAAATCGCGCCGCTGATCAGCTGATAGCCCAGCAGATCGGGAATGTCGCGGGGATCGCGCAGCAGCGGCCGGATGGCGCTGCGCAGACCCGCCAGATGGGCGGCATGGCGCGCCTCGGCCGCCAGCGCCTCGGCGCGGGTGACGAAGGCGAAGCGCAGCGGCGCGCCGGCCGGGGCCTGCGCCACCTGCGGCAGGTCGCAGGGGATCACCGTGCCGATGCGGGGATAGCCGCCGGTGGTCTGGCACTCCGGCAGCAGCACGAAGGGGCGGCCGTCGCCGGTCATCTGGATGTCGCCGGGCACGATGATCTCGGACAGGATGGTGCGCTGGCCCGCGGCGGCGAAGCCTTCGCCGGCGCTCTCCACCGCCACGCCCATCCGGTTGGCCCGCGCACCGCGGCGAAAAACCGTGGCCTCGAACCGCACCAGCACATCGGCGGCGAACATCGGCGTCTGGAACCCCGCCACGATGCGCACCGCCCCGCCGGCGAACCGGTCGCCGACCCCCAGCCGCATGCCGGTGCGGCCGCCGGGATCGGCGCCCGCCGGCAGCAGATCGCCCGCCGCCACCAGCCGGCCCAGCCCGGCGGCCAGATGCGCGGCACGGGCGCCCAGCCGCACCGGCGTGTCGAGCCCGCCGCCCAGATGCAGATAGCCGTAGCAGCCGGCGCGCACCGCGCCGAGGCTGAGCCGCTGGCCGGCATAGAGCGGATGGCTGGCGTTCCAGGCGATCCGCGTGCCGTCGATCTCGGCCGCCATCGGCGCGCCGGTCAGGGCGATGCGCAGATCGCCTTCGGCCTCGAACACGCCGCCGATCCCGGCCATCTCCAGCGCCGCGCAGCCCGGGTCCTGCCCCAGCAGCGCCGCGCCCTCGGCCAGCGCCAGCCGGTCGGCGGCGCCGCCGCGCGACAGGCCGCGGTCCAGATAGCCGGGCCGGCCCCGATCCTGCACCGTGCAGGCGGGCCCGGCACGCAGCACGCGCAGCCCGGTCATTCCGCGATCTCCCCGATCACCGCGCCATCGCCGCCGGTGTCGGCGATCCGCAGGAAGTCCGGCTTCGAAACCGGCTCGAACACCATCTCGTCGCCGGGGGCCAGCGCGAAGGGGGCCGGCGCCTCGGGGCGGAAGCAGCGAAAGGCGGTCTGGCCGACATGGCGCCAGCCGGTGGGCGCCGGCGCGGCGAAGAGGGTGAACTGCCGCACCGCCAGCACCAGCGCGCCGACCGGCACCTGCGCGGTCAGCGCGGCCTGGCGCGGCAGGTCCCAGCGCGCGCCGAGCTGCCCCAGATAGGGCTGGCCGGGGGCGAAGCCGATGGTCAGCACCCGCACCCGCGCGCGGCCCAGCTCCTCGATCGCGGCCTCGGGGCTCAGCCCCGCCGCGGCGGCCGCCTCCTCCAGCTGCGGCGCCAGATCGGTGCCATAGACCGTGGGCACGCGAAACAGTCGCCGGCCCGAGGGCAGCGGCGCCGCGTACCAGTCGCGGCGCGACAGCAGATCCTGCAGCCGCGCGGACAGATCCTCATACGTCAGGGTCGCGGGATCGAAGCGCAGAAACACCGAGGCGAGCGAGGTCGCGGTCTCCTCCACCCCGTCCCAGCGGCCCGCCTCCAGCGCGGCGCGAAAGGCCAGCGCGGCGCGGTTCGACGTCTCCTCCAGCCGGTCGGCGAAGCTGACCAGCATCCCCGTCAGCCCGACGGGGCGCAGAACCGGGAAGGCGATCTGAGAGTTCGGTCCGTTCATCGGGCTCACATCCGCTGCGTCGCAAAGGAGTAAGACACAGATACAGACGGGTGCAACCGCCCTGTCCTCCAGACCCTGTCCGCAGAGGCGACGATGCTCAGCCCTTGCCCTTCCAGGGCACCAGCAGCCGTTCGGCCCAGCGCATCAGGATGTCGATGCCGAAGCCGATGACGCCGATCAGGATGATGCCCATGATCACGATATCGGTGTTCTGGAACTTGGAGGCGACCATGATCATCATGCCGGCGCCCTTTTCGGCGGCCACCAGTTCGGCCGCCACCACGGTGCCCCAGCACACCCCCATCGCCACCCGCGCGCCGGTAAAGATCTCGGGCAGGGAATTGGGCACGATGACATGGCGCATGATCTGCGCCTTGCTGGCGCCCAACGAATAGGCCGCATGCACCTTCGAGATCCGCACGCCGGAGACGCCGGAGCGCGCCGCGATCGCCATGATCCAGAGCGCGGCAAGGAACAGCAGGATGATCTTGCCGGTCTCGCCGATGCCGGCCCAGATGATCACCAGCGGGATCAGCGCCAAGGGCGGCACCGGCCGCATGAACTCGACGATCGGGTCGAACCAGCCGCGGAACCAGTTGCTGAGCCCCATGGCATAGCCCAGCGGGATGCCCACCAGCGCCCCCAGCACAAAGCCCGCGATCACCCGGAACAGGGAATAGCCCAGATGTTCCCACAGGGTGGAGCCGCGAAACCCCTCCTTCGAGATCTCGACCAGCCGGGCTACCACCGCCTCGGGCGCCGGCAGCCAGATCGGTTCCATCTGCCAGCCCTTGGCGGGCTCGAAGGTCAGCGTGCCCTTGGGCGACATGCCGACACGGCCGAATTTGGTCTCGACACTGCTGCCGGGGGCAATCGGCTGGCCGTTGACCGCGACCACCTCGGCACCCTGATCACGGGTGATCTCGTCGTTGCGGTCGACCCGGATCAGCCCGCTGCGCCACATGCCCACCGTGGCGCTGTCGTTGCGGGCCCAGCCGGCGCCGGGATCGACCTGCGGCGCCTCGACCTTCTGGTCGACCGGATGCACCAGCACGGTGACGGTGGCATCGTCGGTCCGCCCGTCGGGCGCCCGCACGGTGTAGTCGAAGCTCGCCGTCCCCTCGAACGGCCCCGGCATATGCAGAAACCCGGGCAGCAGGGTCGAGCCGGTGAACATCCCCCAGAGCAGGAAGATCGTGGCGATGGAGATCACGCTGGCCCAGCGGTCGGAGACCACCGCGCTCTCGTCCCCGAAGGTGACGGTCTTGAGCGAGGTGAAATCGCGCCGCGCCGCGCGGCGGAACAGCCGGTTGACCACCAGATAGGAGCCGATGAAGATCCCGACGTAGATCAGCAGCGGGATCATGCGCCCGCCTCCGCCCGGCCCATGATCTCCTCCTCCATGTTCCAGATCATGTTCAGGATCTCCTCGCGCGTCGGCGCGTAATCGGGGTGCTTCTTGACCTCGCGCAGATCGGCGCCGACGCCCATGTCGGCGAAGGGCAGCCGGTATTCCTTGTGGATCCGCCCCGGCCGCGGCGCCATCACCAGCAGCCGTTCGCCCAGCAGCAGTGCCTCCTCGACCGAATGGGTGATCAGGATGATGGTCTTGCCGGTCTCCTTCCAGAGCTTGAGGACCAGCGACTGCATCTTCTCGCGCGTCAGCGCGTCGAGCGCGCCCAGCGGTTCGTCCATCAGGATCACGTCGGGGTCGTTGGCCAGGCAGCGCGCCAGCGCCACCCGCTGCTGCATGCCGCCCGACAGCTCATAGACCGCCTTGTCCTTGAACGCCCCCAGCCCCACCACATCGAGCAGATGATCGACGATCTCCGCCGTCTCGGCCCGCGGCATGCCCTTCATGCGCGGCCCGAAAGCGACATTCTCGCGCACGTTCATCCATTCGAACAGCGCGCCTTGCTGGAACACCATACCGCGTTCCGCGGCCGGGCCGGTCACCCGGTGGCCGTTCATCACGATCTGCCCGTCGGTCGGCGCCAGAAACCCCGCGACGATATTGAGCAAAGTGGTCTTGCCGCAGCCGGAGGGGCCCAGCACGCTCAGCAGCTCGCCCTCCTTCAGATGCAGCGAGACGTTCTTCAGCGCCTGGACCGAGGTGCCGTTGGGCAGGTCGAAGCGCATGGAGACATTCTCGATCGCCAATCCGGACATGGCTCTCCCTTGAACTCGGTGATGTCGCGTCGGGCCGGCGCGCGGCGGCCCCGGAAAGGGCTGTGCGCCGGGCAGAGGTGATCCCCGCCCGGCGCGGGCCGTCACATGCCCTGCGCCGCCTTCAGCGGGCCGATGTTCACCGCGTTCTCGTAGCTGTCGAGCGCCGCGCCGATGCTGCCGGCGGCGACGAAGACATCGGCCACGCCCTTCATGAACTCCTGCGCGCCGCCGCCCAGCCATTTGGCGCTGAGCTGATCCTCGACCGAGGGGAAGACGAAGGTCGAGATGGTCTGATCGGTCGCCTCGAGATCCATGCCGGCGTCCTTGGCGATCACCGGCAGCATCTCGGCCTTGTGCTCGCCCGAGTTCCACATCGCGTTGGCATCCGCCGTCACCTTGAGGAATTTCGCCACCAGATCGGAGTTCTCGGCAACCCAGGCGGCCGGACCCGAGGTCACGTCGAAGACCAGAATGCCCAGTTCCTCCTTCTCGGCGCCGGTCAGCAGCACGTTGCCGTGTTCCTTGGCCCGGCGCAGCGACCCGCCCCAGCCGCAGAACATGTCCACCGCCCCTTGGGCGATGGCGGCGGCCCCGTCGGGCGGCGCCATGTCGACAACGTCCATCTTGCCGATGTCGACGCCGAAATGGTTCATCTGCTTGAGAAAGCCGTAGTGCGCCGCCGTGCCCAGCGGCACCGCGACCTTCTTGCCCTCCAGCTCCTTGGCCGAGGTCTTGTCGATCTCCAGATCCTCGCGCACGACGCAGTTGTCGTTGTCGGAATAGCTCACCGCGACATCCAGGGCCTGCAGATCCTGCCCGGCGCTGACCGCCACCACGAAGGGCGGCACGCCCTGGCTGACCGACAGCTGCACGTCGCCGCTGGCCATCGCCGCCGACATCGCGGTGCCGGTGTCGAAGCTGACCCAGTTCACCTTGACGCCCATTTCCTTGTCGTAGGTGCCCATCACCTTGGCGTATTCGAACGGCATCGGCCATTCGAGGAAGTAGCCCACCGTAATCTCTTCGGCGCTGGCCGCACCGGCCGCGGCCAGTATGGCGATCCCCGCCACCGCACCCATCAGCCTGGTTTTCGCTGTCATCTTCAACTCCCCTGATCCTCCGCCGCTTCGGGCGGCTTGCTGTTTTCGCGGGCGGCACGCCGGCACAGGCATCGGCACAGGCACGCGTCCGGCGCCTGTGCAGCGCATCCGGACAGGTCGCCGCCCCGCCGGGCATCCGCCGCCAACAGGGCCGATCGGAGCCCAAATTATAGAACCGATCAATTATTTTCTGGGGGATTTTCCGGAATGTCGCAGAATTCGAAATCCGCCTTCGGCTTTCGTTAATCTGGATTTCTCCCAAGATTTCCAGCGGCTATCGCGCAGGCAGCGGGTGCGCGCGCGGCGGGCTCGCGGAAACTGGCCCCATGCGCGTGCCGCAACTGGCCCTACGGCGCGCCTCGATTCTGGCGTTGAGATAACGCCAGGCGCCCCTCCCGGCCTCCGGGGGGTTTTGGCGCGTCGGTGCTCTCCGGAATTTCGAAAGGATCTGCCATGGACGGCGCATTCACTGAAAACGACATCAGCCATATCGTCGAGGCAGACAAGGCCCACGTCTGGCACCACCTGACCCAGCACAAGGCCTTCGAGACCGGCGATCCCCGCATCATCCTCGAAGGCAAGGGCATGCGCGTCTGGGATCAGAACGGCAAGGAATACCTCGACGCCGTCTCCGGCGGGGTCTGGACCGTGAACGTGGGCTATGGCCGCGAAACCATCGCCAAGGCGGTCTACGACCAGCTGATGAAACTGTGCTATTTCGCCCAGTCCGCCGGCTCGATCCCCGGCTCGCTGTTCTCGGAAAAGCTGATCTCCAAGATGCCGGGGATGAGCCGCGTCTACTACACCAACTCGGGGTCCGAGGCGAACGAGAAGGTGTTCAAGATGGTGCGCCAGATCGCGCACAAGAAATACGGCGGCAAGAAGCACAAGATCCTGTTCCGCGACCGCGACTATCACGGCGGCACGCTGGCCACGATGTCGGCCGGCGGTCAGGACGAGCGGGTGATGCAATACGGGCCGCTGGCCCCCGGCTTCGTCCGCGTGCCGCATTGCATGGAATACCGCGCCCAGTGGGATCTGTCGGGCGAGGCCTATGGCCAGCGCGCGGCCGATGCCATCGAAGAGGTGATTCTGGCCGAGGGTCCCGATACCGTCGGCGCCATCTGCCTTGAGCCGGTCACTGCCGGCGGCGGCGTCATCACGCCCCCGCCGGGCTATTGGGAGCGGGTGCAGGAGATCTGCAAGAAATACGATGTGCTGCTGCATATCGACGAGGTGGTCTGCGGCATCGGCCGTACCGGCACCTGGTTCGGCTATCAGCAATACGGCATCAAGCCCGACTTCGTGACCATGGCCAAGGGCGTCGCCTCGGGCTATGCGGCGATCGCCTGCATGGTGACCACCGAAGAGGTGTTCGACATGTTCAAGGACGATGCCAGCGATCCGCTGAACTACTTCCGCGACATCTCGACCTTCGGCGGCTGCACCGCCGGCCCGGCGGCGGCGCTGGAGAACATGCGCATCATCGAGGACGAGAACCTGCTCGACAACTGCACCGCCATGGGCGAGCGCATGATGGGCAACCTGCAGGCGCTGATGGAGAAGCACAAGGTGGTGGGCGACGTCCGCGGCAAGGGCCTGTTCCTGGGGGCCGAACTGGTCGCCGACCGCGCCACCAAGGACCCGGTGGCCGAGAAGCTGGTCGGTCAGGTCGTCGCCGAATGCGGCGCCCAGGGCGTGATCATCGGCGCCACCAACCGCTCGATCCCGGGGCTGAACAACGTGCTCTGCTTCTCGCCGGCGCTGATCGCCACCGCGGACGATATCGACCAGATCACCGATACCGTCGACCGGGCGCTGACCAAGGTCTTCGGCTGATCCCGAGGGTGCACCATCAAGACGACAAAGGCCGGGCAAATCGCCCGGCCTTTTCCGTTACCCGCCTCGACGAGGCGCGTCCTCACACCGCCAGCTGGAACACCACCCCGGCCAGCACCGCGCCGACCAGCCCCAGCCCGAGGTAGAGCGCGAAGACCCGCGGCTTGACCAGCGACCAGACCGCCGCCATCGCCGGGATCGAGCTGACCGCACCGGCGATCATGAAGGCCATGGCGGCCCCCGCGCCCATCCCCTGCTCCATCAGCCCGGCCAGCAGCGGCGGCGCGATATAGGAGTTCAGATAGGCCGGCATGCCCACCAGCGCGGCCACCACGATCGCGCCGACACCGTCGCCGCCCACCGCCTGGCCGATCAGATCGGCGGGCACGTAGCGCACCAGCAGCGCCTCCAGCACATAGGCCAGCGCCAGCCATTTCAGCAGGAAGAGGCCATTCGTGACGAACTCGCTCCGGAACACCTGCCGCCGCGCGTCCTCGCCCCAGAACCGCCAGACCGGCTTGCCGTCCAGCTTCGGCCCGCCGCAGCCGCAGCAGCTGCGCTGCACCTGTTTCAGCGGGCTGGCAAAGGCGCCGCCGCGCATCAGCGCCTTGACCGCGAAGCCGCCGAACAGCCCCAGCGCCACCGCCGCCACCGCCTTGCCCACCGCAAAGGGCCAGCCCAGCGCGCCGGCGGTGATCAGCAGCGTCGGCGGGTCGATCAGTGGCGAGCTCAGCCAGAAGGCCATCACCGCCGACAGCGGCGCGCCCAGCGCCAGCAGCCCGGCAATGAAGGGGATCACCTGACAGGAACAGAACGGCGCCAGCCCGCCCAGGAGCGCGGCCAGCAGGATCATCCGCATCTCCCGCCCCGCGAAGGCGCGGGTGACCATCACCTCGGCCCCGGTGGCCTTGAGATAGGCCAGCAGCAGCACCGCAAACAGGATATATTGCGCGGTATGGGCCAGCGCCGTCGCGGCGAAAACGCCCACCGACCACAGGTTGCCCGGGTCCAGCACCGCCACCCCCAGCAGCAGCGCCATGATCGCCGCCCAGGGCGTTTTCAGCGCCCCCCAAACTGCCCGCCCGGCGCCGCCGGTCGTCACTTGTGTCGTCTCAGCCATCGTTTGCCGCCTTTTTCCCCAGATCTTTCCCCGCATCGGCGCAGCATTCGCCCAGGATGAACTGCGCCAGCTCTCGCAACGTGTCGAACCGGGCCCGGTTGATCACCGTGCGGCCCGCCTTCTCCTGTTCCACCACACCGCCCGCGGCGAGGAATTTCAGGTGATGGGCGAGGGTCGAGGGCGCGATGCCGGTGCGCTCCTGGATCTCGCCCACGGTCAGCCCGGCCTCGCCCGCGCGCACCAGCGTCTTCAGCACCTTCAGCCGCGACTCCGATCCCATCGCGGCGAAGCCCTGTGCTGTTTCTTCCCACATTTGCGCCTCCATTAAACTATAAAACTAGTTATTTCGAATCATCCCCAGTCGTCAAGCCCTGCCGCGCCCGGCAAGACTGCCGCCTTTCTCGTCGTCACCAAACCGCCGGGGAAGGCGCGCGCCGGGGCTGGCGTCGCCGTTATGTCCAGTTTACACCGCCCTTAGGTCCACCCTATCCTGAGCCCCATGTCCATCGCGGTCGAAACCTTCTTCCTGAATCCGGACGCGCCGGGCACCCTGCAGGCGCAGGTGCAGCAGTTGATCGCAGAAGGCATCCTGTCCGGCCGCTTCCATGTCGGCGAGAAGCTGCCCTCCTCGCGCCGGCTGGCCAGTCATCTGGGCGTCAGCCGGATCACCGTGACGCTGGCCTATACCGAACTGGTGGCGAACGACTACCTCAGCGCGCGCGGCCGCTCGGGCTATTACGTGTCGGAAAACGCTCCTGTGCCGCCGGTCTATTCGAGATCGGAAGA
>JBFXGQ010000097.1:0-10701 GCA_050177915.1 Pseudodonghicola sp.
GGCGATCCGGCCTCGGCCGATCTGATCGAGGGGCCGGCGGTGGATTTCGCCCGCGTCGTCACCCAGACCCGCAATGTCGCCGATACCGCGCTCAGGGTCTCGGGCCCGGTGGCGACCCGCTGGATGGCCTCAGCGCAATGCTTTGCCGGCGGTCGCGAGGCACCGCCCGCGCCGGGCAGCCGATATGTCGCAAGCTGACTTGCATCAGGTTCGCCGCCCGCTCTAGGATCGCGCCTGAGGAGCAGGGAGGAGCACCGATGATCGAATTCGAACGCCCGACTGACAATGGTCAGGCGCGCCAATCCGTGGTGGAGATGATTCGCGCCGCGGCGCGCGACAAGCCGCAGGCCGAGGCGGTGGTCTGCGGCGACACGCGGCTGAGCTGGGCCGCCTTCGACGCCCGCATCAACCGGGTGGCCAACGCGCTTCTGGCGATGGGGATGCAGAAGGGCGAGCCGGTGGCGATCCTGTCGCCCAACTCCGTGGCCTATGCCGAGCTGTTCCAGGGCATCCTGCGCGCGGGCGGCTGCGTCACGCCGCTGTCGACCATGGCCTCGCCCTCGGCGCTGGCGGGGATGCTGGCCGATTGCGGCGCGCGCTTCCTGTTTCTGGCCGAGACCTATCGGGATCTCGCCGCGCCGGCCATCGCGGCGCTGCCGCTGCGGGTGGTGGCGCTGGATTTCCACGCCGCCGGGGCCGAGGATTACGAGGCGCTGCTGGCCGCGGCATCCGACGACGATCCGCGCATCCCCATCGCCATGGCGGACCGGTTCAACCTGATCTATTCCTCGGGCACCACCGGCACGCCCAAGGGCATCCTGCACGACCACGGGCTGCGCGCGGCGCAGATGGACCGGATCGCCATCAGCGGCTACGATCAGAACGCCCGCACGCTGCTGTCGACGCCGCTCTATTCCAACACCACCATCGTCGCCTTCCTGCCGACGCTGGCGGGGGGCTCGACTGTGCATCTGATGGGCAAGTTCGACGCCCGCCGCTGGCTGGAGATCGCCGAGGCCGAGCGGATCACCCACACCATGCTGGTGCCGGTGCAGTACAAGCGCCTGCTCGACATTCCGGAGTTCGACGATTTCGACCTGAGCGAGATGAAGGTGAAATGGTCGACCTCGGCGCCGCTGCGCCATGATGTCAAGCTGGACGCGCTGAACCGCTTTCCCGGGACGCTGACCGAGCTTTACGGGCTGACCGAGGGTGGTGGCATCACCATGCTGCCGGCGCATGAGTTTCCCGACAAGCTGCACACCGTCGGCCGCCCGGCGCCGGGCAGCGATATCCGGCTGATCGACGATCAGGGCCGCGAGGTGGCCCAGGGCGAGGTCGGCGAGATCGTCGGCCGCTCGCCCACCATGATGGCGGGTTATTTCGGCCGCGACGACCTGACCGAAGCCTATCTGTGGCGCGACGACCAGGGCCGGGTCTATTTCCGCTCCGGCGACATGGGCCGGTTCGACGAGGACGGCTTCCTGATCCTGTCGGACCGCAAGAAGGACATGATCATCTCCGGCGGGCTGAACATCTTTGCCGACGATCTGGAGCGGGTGCTGCTGGACGATCCGGATGTGGTGGACGCCGCGGTGATCGGCGTTCCCTCGGACCAATGGGGCGAGACGCCGCTGGGGCTGGTGGTGCTGCGCCCGGGGGCGGTGCGGGGGGCGGAGGAGATCCGCGCGCGCGCCAACGAGGTGCTGGGCAAGAGCCAGCGACTGGCCGGGGTGGAGATCCGCGACGAACTGCCGCGCAGTTCGATCGGCAAGATTCTCAAGCGCGAATTGCGCGCGCCCTATTGGGAACAACAGCCGGCCTGAGGAGGGCAGGGACGATGCGAAATCTCGACGGCAAGCGGGTCTGGATCACCGGCGGCGGCACCGGCATCGGCGCCGGCGCCGCGCTGGCACTGGCCGATGCGGGGGCCGAGGTGGTGGTCTCGGGCCGCCGGCCGGAGCCGCTGCAGAAGGTGGTCGACCTGATCGAGGCCGAGGGCGGTCTGGCCCGTGCCGAACTGCTCGACGTCGCCGATGTCGCCGCGGTCGCGGCGGCGGCGGAGCGGATCGGGCATGTGGATATCCTGCTGGCCAATGCCGGGCTCAACGTGCCCAGGCGGGCGCTGTTCGATCTGAGCGACGAAGACTGGCAGACGGTGGTCGACATCAACCTCAACGGCGTGTTCCATCCGGTGCGCGCGGTGCTGCCGGGGATGAAGGCGCGCGGCGGCGGCCAGGTGATCCTGATCTCCAGCTGGGCCGGGCGCTATCCCGGGCGGCTGACCGGGGCGGCCTATAACGCCACCAAGCGGGCGGTGATCGCGCTGGGGGAATCGATCAACGAGGAGGGCGGGGCGCATGGCATCCGCTGCACCGTGATCATGCCCGGCGAGGTGGCGACCGAGATCATGGACAAGCGTCCGGTGCCGCCGAGCGCCGAAGAACGTGCCCGCATGCTGCAGGTCGACGATCTGGCCGCCACTGTGCGCTTCGTGGCGGAGATGCCGCCGCATGCCTGTGTCAACGAGGTGCTGATCTCGCCGACCTGGAACCGGTTCTATCAGGGGTTCGAGGAACTCTAGGGCAGGCGGGCCGCGGGCCGCGCGACGGGCACCGGCGGGGTTGCCAAGCGGGATTGATCAATTAAGAACGGCGTCGTTCACTATTGGATGGCGTTTGCGGAGCCCGATCATGACCAGCCCCGACACCGAGCCGAAATCGGCCCCCGACTACTCCGTGCCCCCGGTCGAACGGGCGTTCCGGCTGCTGCGCCATATCGCGGCCGGCAACCGCTGTCGCAACTCCAGCAAGACCGCCAAGGAGATCGGCATCAACCGCACCACGCTGATCCGCCTGCTGGCGACGCTGGAGACGGAGCGGATGATCGAGCAATTGCCCGAGGAGGGCGGCTATCGTCTGGGCACCGGGCTGATCGCGCTGGCGACGCAGGCGCTGAACGACCGCGGCATCATCCCCACCGCGCGGCCGGTGCTGAAGGCGCTGGCGCAGCGGCTGGGCCTGTCGGCGCATCTGGGCGTGCGCGAGGGGCGCGAGATCGTCTATCTGGCGCGGGAGACCCCGGTCTCGCATCTGGCCAGCTCGGTGCGCGAGGGCTCGCGGCTGCCGGCGCATGCCACCACCATCGGCCGTATCCTGCTGGCCGACCTGCCGCCGGCCGAACTGCGCGAGCTCTATCAGGGGCAGGCGCTGGAGGCCTTCACCGACAAGACCCGCACCACCCTGGACGAACTGCAGAGCCAGCTGGAGGCCGACCGCGCCCGCGGCATGTCCTGGAGCGTGGCGAACTTCGAACACGATATCGGCTCGGCGGCGGTGGCGGTGCACGACCATCTGGGCCATGCCATCGGGGCGATCAACGTGACCGGCCATGCCAGCGTCTTCGCCGAGGACAGCCCGATCGTCGGCGAGATCGAGACCGAACTGAAGGCCGCCGCGCGGGAGATTTCCGAGGCGCTGGGGTATCGCGGCTGGTCGTCGGATCAGATGTAGGGCGCGGCAGCTCGGACCCCGCTGTCGCGGTCCCGAAAGGGGCCGGCCGTACGGGCTGCTTCAGTGCGCCCCCGCCTTTCCCGGTCCCGGGCCGTCCTTGACCCATGTCATCTCGTCCAGCCGGGGCAGATGGCATGCTGGGGACATAAATCCGCAAGGATCACCAGACCCGATCCGACGAGGGAGGGACGGCGGCATGGGAAATTTCTTTCTGACGCTCATATCTTCGGCGGTCTTCGCGGTCACGGCGCAGGCAACGCCGTTGTCCGCGGTTGCGCCGCATCGCGATGCGGCCCCGGTCGCGCTGGCGCCCATCAAAGTGCAGGCGACGAAGGAGGCGGAAATCTCCATCGTCGTGAAGGACCGGCGGCGGCGTGGCGAGAGGATGGACGTGACCTTCGCGGTCCGGGTGGAGAACCTGGCCCGCGAGAAGAAATATCAGTTCTTCCTGCAGGACCTCGGGATGAAGACGCAGGGCCTTCCGCAGGCGCCGGCACCGGACAAGAACCACAGGTGGACCGCCGACGAGGCCGGCAGCCTCACCTTCAATTTCCAGGTGAACGGATTTGTGCAGGGGGAGTGGATCCAGTTCACCATCCGGTCGACGGACGGTCAGGTCAACAAGACCGTCCGCTATGTCCCTTTCAAGTGACCTGAACCTCGGCCGCGGCCGCGGGTCAGAGGCCGGTCAGAGGTAGGTGTAGCCGAAGGACATCCCGAAATCGCCGGTGTCCAGCACCGCGTTGCCGCGCCGGGCGTCGCGCAGCCACAGTCGGCCGTGCACCTGCGTTTCGGCCAGATCGGTGCCCTCGGGCAGCCGCGCGCCCTGACACCAGAGCCCGCCCAGCCATTCGGCGCCGCGGAAGCTGACCGCGCCGCGCGCCTCGACCCGCTGCAGCGAGAAATTGCCGTAGCTGACGGTGCCGGCGAAATCCGCGCCGGTCTGGAAGCAGGCATTGTCGAACCGGCCGATGCCGCGGAATTCGGCGGCCCGGAACCCCGCCGCGCCGGCGAACAGGCCGTCCTCGAACCGCGCGTCGTTCATGAAGGCGGCGCCGTCGAACCGCGCCGGCCCCTCGACGCGCACGCCGCGGAACCAGCTGATCCCGTCGAACCGGGCGCCGCGGGCGTCGATGCCGCCCGCGAAGGTCGCGCCGGAGAAATCCACGCCGGTCAGCGCGCAGTCCGACAGATCCAGCAGCCCGTCGCATTGCACGTCGCGCAGGTCGACATAGTCGCCATGGCGCCAGGGCACCAGCAGCCGCGCGCGGACCTCCTGCGGGGTCATCAGGCGTCCTCGCCCATCGCTTCGGCGGCCTCGGCGATCACTGCTTCGGCCCAGGGAAAGGCCAGATCCTCGGCCAGATCCGGGCCGGAGGCGTCATGCGCCACCCGCGCGCCCAGCTGGGTGGCGCCGCGGGCCTGCATCAGCTCGGCCAGTTTCTTCGGCCCGTGGTTGAAGGTCTCGTCATATTCGCTGTCGCCCAGCCCGAAGATGGCGAATTTGATCTCCGACAGATCGGGCTGGTCCGCCGCCACCGCCTCGGCAAAGGGCTGGGCCGAGGCCGGCAGCTCGCCATCGCCATAGGTCGAGCAGACCAGCAGGTAGAAGCGCGTCGGGTCGAAATCGCCGGCGCCCATGTCCGACAGGTTCAGGCAGTCGACCTCATGCGCGCCCGCCAGCTCGGACTGGATGTCCTCGGCCAGCATCTCGGCATTGCCGGTCTCGGTGCCGTAGAGAATGGTGATCTTCATGCGTTGGGCTCCTCTTCGCGGGCGAGGCGCAGCATCTCCTCGCGGGTGGCGATCTTGGCGCGGCAGCGGCTTTCGGGCGCGGTCGCGGTTTCATGGGTGTCGATGCGGGTCCAGCCGGCGTAATCGACCCGGTCGGTCAGGCCGGCCAGGATGGCGCGGCCGGGCTTGGCGGGGTCGGGGCTGAGCTCGGCCAGAATGCGGGTGGCCAGCGCCTGCGCATCGGCACGGTTTTCGGGGATGGTGCCGCGCGGGCCGCGGCGGAACCAGCCGGTGGCATAGAGACCCGGGGCCAGCACGCCCGCGTCCCGGTCGGTGGCGGCGTCGAGCAGCGCATCGCGCGGCAGATCACCCGCGGGGCCGAAGCCGATGGCGGTGAGCACGGCGGTGCAGGGCAGCGTCTCCTCGCCCGCCGCGGTCCGGAACCGCATGGCGGTGACATGCTCCGCGCCCTCGACCGCCAGCGGCGTCAGGCCGAAGCGGAAGGTGACCCGGCGCGGGCCGGTGGCATGACCATGCAGCGCCAGCACCGCCTCGATCTTCTTGGCCTCGGCCGCATCCTCGCTGGACCCGACCCCTTCGACATGGATGGTCACGCCGGAGAGCTTGGACAGCTCCTTGATCATCACCGTGTCGAATTTCGCCTGCGCCGCGGGGGAGCGGCCGGTGATGGTGATCTCCTCGATGCCGCTATTCTCCAGCCAGCCGGTGGCGACAGGGCCGAGGTCGGAGCCCGCCAGCTCGTCGGGCTGTTTCGCCAGCAGCCGCAGCAGGTCGATGGCGACATTGCCGTTGCCGACGATCAGCGGGCGCGGGCCCAGATCGGGCAGGGCGGCGGCGTCGGGGTGATCGTAGAGCGCCCGGGTGAGCAGGCCCGCGCCATAGACGCCGGCCAGATCGGCCCCGGGCACGTCGAGCGGCCGGTCGTTGCTGAGACCGGCGGCAAGGACCACCGCGTCATAGGCGCCTTGCAGCGCCTCGAGCGTCACATCCTGGCCCAGCGTGACGTTGCCGTGGAACTGCGCGCCCTGCCGGTCGAAGACGCGGGCGAATTGCCGGGCGACGGCCTTGGTGCCCTGATGATCGGCAGCCACGCCATAGCGGACCAGCCCATAGGGCACCGGCAGCCGGTCGATCAGATCGACCTCCAGCTCCGGCGCCGCCTTCAGCAGCGATTGCGCCAGGAAACAGCCCGAAGGTCCGGCGCCGACGATGGCGATCTTGCCTGTACTCATAGCCCCTCCACGGTCGCTGCGGCCCAGGGGTGCATCTGGCCGGTGAGATCGGTGTAAAAGCTTTTCTGCGCCATATAGGCGCGCAGCCCCTGACGACCCTTTTCCCGGCCCACGCCGCTGTCGGCCTCGCCGCCGAAGGGGGTGGAGATCGAGAACTGCTTGTAGGTGTTGTGCCAGATGGTGCCGGCGCGGATGGCGCGGCCGATCCGCCAGGCCTTGGGGAAATCGCGGGTCCAGATGCCGCAGGCCAGCCCATAGTCGTTGTCGTTCGACTGGGCGATCACCTCGGCCTCATCCTCGAAGGGCATCACCACCAGCACCGGGCCGAAGACCTCTTCGCGGCAGATGCGGTCGGTGTTGGTCACGCCGGCGAGGATGGTGGGCAGGTAGTAGCAGCCCCTGGCATAAAGGTCGCCCTCGGGGATGGCGCCACCGCACAGCAGCTCGGCGCCCTCGGCCAGCGCCCGGGCGACGTGATCGGCCACCTCGGCGCGGTGGTCCATGTGGATCAGTGGCGCGACCTGGGTGTCGGCGTCGAACGGATGGCCGACCTTCAGCCGTTTGGTCGCCTCGACCAGACGCGGCACGAAGCTGTCATAGATGCTGCGCTGCACGAAGAGGCGGGAGCCGGCGATGCAGCTTTGTCCCGAGGAGGAGAAGATGCCGAAGAGGATGCCGGCCAGCGCCTGATCCTGATCCGCGTCCGCGAAGACGATGGTGGGGGACTTGCCGCCCAGCTCCAGGCTGACCGGCATCAGCTTGTCGGCAGCCTGACGCGCCAGCGCGCGGCCCGTGGTGGTGCCGCCGGTAAAGCTGACCTTGGCGATGTCGGGGTGTTCGACCAGCAGATTGCCGATCTCCCGCCCCGAGCCCGGCAGCACCGAGAAGAGGCCCTTGGGCAGGCCGGCCTCATCGACGATCCGGGCCAGTTCCAGCGCGGTGAGCGGCGACCAGGAGGCGGGTTTCAGGATCACCGCATTGCCGGCGGCGAGCGCCGGGGCCACCTTTTGCGCGTCGGACGCGATGGGAGAGTTCCAGGGCGTGATCGCGGCGACGATACCCAGCGGCTCGTGCACGGACAGGGTCAGCGCGGTGCCGCGCTGCACCGTCAGATCCTCGTCCATCGTCTCCACCACCGCGCCGAAATAGCGGAAGGTGCCGGCGGCGGAGGCGGCGAGTGCGGCGGTCTCGCGCAGGGTCTTGCCGGTGTCGCGGGTCTGGATTTGCGAGATGCGGTCGATATTCGCCTCGATCCCGTCGGCGATGGCATAGAGATAACGCGCGCGCTCATGCGGCTTCAGCGCCCGCCAGGCCGGATCGGCCTGTGCCGCCCTGGCGCGGGCGATCGCCACCTCGCCATCGGCACGGGAGGCGCCGCGCAGCACCCGGTTGACGCTGCCGTCGGCGGGGAAGACCGAGGTGATCTCGGCCCCCGTCCCCTCGCGCCACTCGCCGGCCAGATAGAGACGCCCGTCCGGCATCCCGTCGAAACTCATTTCCATCAGATTGACACCACTGCCAGCCGGTTCCGGATCTCCCGCAGCACGGAATAGATCGTCGACACGCTGGTCTTCGCATTGCCCGCTGAGGGCAGGTTTTCGATTTTCATGCTGTAATTCGCCACCGGGGAGCGGACCTCATAGGCATGGATGTTGCCCGATGCCGCCGGATCGGCGATCAGCTCGACCCGCGTGGCGTCGAGGCCCGGACCCGCCAGCGCCAGCGTCGCGGCGACATTGGCGTTCTTGGGGAATTGCGCCGCGGCCTCCCGCGCGCTGCCCTCGAAGAACACCAGCGGGTGATCGAGGCTGGCCAGATCGGTCGCCGCCTCGGCGGGCGTGCCGGCCCAGGCCATCGGCGGCTTGATGCCGCGATAGGTGACCTCGACGGGCCCCGAGGCGGAGAGCGAGGACAACAGGTCGATGCCGCCCACCGCGCCGGCCGGCAGCACGATGCGGGCATCGCCCGCCTGTGCCGCCGCCTTCAGCTCGGCCGTCAGCGCATCGTCCGACAGCGCGCCGATCGAGACCACCACCGTGTCGATGCCGGCACGCAGCACGGCGGGGACATGGGCGGCGACGCCGGCGTGACCGGCGCTTTCGACCACCAGATCGGGGCCGGCGGCGATCAGCGCCGCGGCATCCTCGACCGCCGCCACCGGCAGGGCGCCACTCGCCGCCGCCGCCGCCGCCGCTGCCGTCTTGCCGGGGCGCACCAGCAGGGTCACCCGGGTCACCGCCGGGGCGCCGGGCTGTGCCAGCAGCTCAAGCAGGGTCTGGGTGATATTGCCGTATCCGATCACACCGAGATGCATGGCTCGTCTCACTCCGTCTTGCCGGCGGCCCCGGCCGGCGGGCCGGCAAAGGCCTGGGCAAAGGGACCGATGGCGCACATGTCCACTTCGATCAGGCGCGGACCCTCTGCCGCCATCGCCGTCTCCAGCGCGGCGGCGAAATCGTCCACGTCGCTCACCCGCTGATGGGGCATCCCGACCGCGCCGCAGAAGGCTTGGAAATCCGGCACATGCAGCGCCGAATAATGCCGGCGGCTGTCGTATTGCGCGTCCTGGATGTTCTGGATCACCCCGTAGGCCTGGTCGTTCATCAGCACATAGACCAGCGGCGCGCGTTCTTCCACGGCGGTGATCACCTCGGCCAGCCCCAGCATGGTGCCGCCGTCGCCGATCAGCGTGATCGCCTTGCGCCCGTCGCAGGCCAGCGCCGCGCCGATGCCCATCGCCACCCCCTGACCGATGCCGCCGCCGAGCGCGTGAACCCCCTGGGTCGGTTCCGCCAGCCGCACGTAGCGGTTGCCGAAGGTCGAGTTGGAGATCGTCACGTCGCGCACCCAGACATGGCCGCCCTCGCAGACCTTGTCGTTGAGCGCATCGGCGATCACCCGATAGGCGCCCAGCTGGTCGCGCAGCCGCCCCTCGGCGGTGGCGCGGGCGCGGGCGATGTCGAAGGGCAGCTCGGGATCGGTGTCGAGCGTTTCGGGCAGCCGGTCGAGCAGCCGGCGCAGGGTGTCGGCGGCATCGCCATGGGCGAAGACCTCGACCGGGTAGTTGCGCCCGCCCTGGCCGGCGTCGGCGTCGATCTGCAGCAGCGGCCGGGGCAGGGGCATCTGGTTGTTGCGGGTCTCGTTGCCGCGCAGACGCGAGCCGACCACCAGCATCAGGTCGCAGCTGTCGTAGAGTGCCGCCGCATCGGGCCCCATGTTGAAGGCGCCGAGCGTGGCGGCTTCCTCTTCCGACACCACTCCGCGACCGTTGGTCGAGGTGACGACGCCGACGCCGCGGCGCATCAGTTCGGTCGCCTCGGCCACCGCGCCACGGGCGCCACCGCCGAGCCAGAGCAGCGGGCGCCTGGCGGCCTTGAGGTAGCTTGCCAGCTCGTCGATCACCGCCTCGGGGGCCTGGGGCCGCAGCGGGACCGGCGCATGCAGCCGCGCGGCCGAGGTCGCCGGGCTGCGCTGCACATCGACCGGGATCTCAAGGCTGACCGGGCCCGTGGGCGCCGACAGCGCGGCAGAGATCGCGGCGCTGAGCGTGCCGACGGCGCCATTGGCGTCCCACATGCGGAACACCGCCTTGGAGAGGCCGCGCAGCATCTCGGCCTGCTTCGGCACGTCGTGGATCGGGGCGCGGTCGCGGTCGGCGTAATGCGTGTCCACCTGGCTGGTGATATGCAGCACCCGGCTGCCGGCGGTCAGCGCCTCGGCCTGGGCGCCGGCGGCATTGCCGGCCGCGGTGCCGGTTGAGGTCAGGCAGACGCCGAGCCCGCCCGAGGCGCGGGCATAGGCATCGGCCATGTTCATCGCGCCGGCCTCGCCGCGGGCGGGAACGAAGCGGATGCGGCCCTGACGCGCCACCGCGTCGAGGATCGGCATGTTGTGGATCGAGATAACGCCGAACATGGTCGTCACCCCGACATCGGCCAGCGCCCGTGCGATGAAATCGCCGACGGTCCCGGCCTGCTGGATGTTTTCGTGTTTCATGACCATGTCCTTAGATGTGCCGGTTCAGCCCGCCCGAGACGTCGAGCTGGGCGCCGGTGATGTAGCTGGCCGCGCGCGACCCCAGAAAAGCGATGGCATTGGCGGCCTCTTCGGCATCGCCCAGCCGTTCCAGCGGGATGCCCTTGCGCAGCGCCAGATCGCGATACCACTCTTCGCGGCTGACGCTCTGATCCTCGCGGGCGGCG
>JBFXGQ010000098.1:0-10690 GCA_050177915.1 Pseudodonghicola sp.
CCCACAACGGTGTACTGGCCGTTCAGGAAATACCCGGGCGCGAACATGATGAAGAACTGCGAATTGGCGCTGTCGGGGTTCTGCGCGCGGGCCATGCCGACGACGCCGCGCTCGAACGGCAGATCCGAGAACTCGGCCTTGAGGTCGGGCAGATCCGAGCCGCCCATGCCGGCCTTGCGCATATCTCCGCCGAGCTTGCCGAACTCCACATCGCCGGTCTGCGCCATGAAGCCGTCGATCACCCGGTGGAACACGACGCCGTCATAGGCGCCCTGTTTCGCCAGCGCGGCGATCTGGGCCACGTGGTTGGGCGCCACGTCGTCGGCCATGTCGATGACGATGGTGCCATTGGCACCCTCGCCCGCGACCTCGATGGTCAGCTCGGTGGCCAGCGCCGGGCCGGCCATCGCTGCGGCCAGCGCCGCGCAGAGCGCCAGCTTACGCATCGGCGACATCGGCGGCGACCTTGACGCTGATCATGCGGTCGGGGGTCGCGGGCGGCTCGCCGCGCACGATGGCATCGACGAATTCCATCCCCGAGATCACCCGGCCGTAAACGGTGTACTGGCCGTTCAGGAAGTGGTTGTCCTTGAAATTGATGAAGAATTGCGAGTTGGCCGAGTTCGGGTTCTGGCTGCGCGCCGCGCCCAGCGTGCCGCGGTCATGCGGCAGGCGGGAGAATTCCGCCGGCAGGTCGGGCAGCTCGGAGCCGCCGGTGCCGGCCATGCGCAGGTTGAACCCGTCTTCCATGTCGCCGTTCTTCACGTCGCCGGTCTGCGCCATGAAACCTTCGATCACCCGGTGGAAGCAGACGTTGTCATAGGCGCCGGCGCGGGCCAGTTCCTTCATCCGCTCGCTGTGCTTGGGGGCCACGTCGGGCAGCAGTTCGATCACGACGGTGCCGTCCTTCAGCTCCATCAGGATGGTGTTCTCGGGGTCTTTGATCTCGGCCATCTGGCGCTCCTTTGTAGGCATTTGCCCCGATACCTAAGACCGGGGCGCGAGAATGCCAAGTGACGCATTGACCTGAGCCGAAAATCCGGGGAAACAACGGCCGGATTGACACCAACCGATTTTGGGGACCGATATGGGCTGGAACACTCTGGACGACATGGATCTGGACGGTAAGCGGGTGCTTGTGCGCGTCGACGTCAACGTGCCGATCGAGGATGGCGTGGTCACCGACGATACCCGTATCCGCCGCCTCGCCCCCACCGTGCACGACATTCTCAAGGCCGGCGGCAAGCCGATCCTGATGGCCCATTTCGGCCGCCCCAAGGGCAAGCACGACCCCGAGCTGTCGCTGCTGCCGCTGATCCCGGCGCTTGAGGCCGCCTTTGGCGTGCCGGTGGCCTTCTGCGCCGATTGCCGCGGGCCGGCGGCGCGGGCCTCGGTCGCGGCGCTGGACAATGGCGCCATCCTGATCCTGGAGAACACCCGCTTTCACCCCGGCGAGGAAAAGAACTGCCCCGACATGTCGGCGCAGATGGCCGAGCTGGGCGATATCTACTGCAACGACGCCTTCTCGGTGTCGCACCGGGCGCATGCCTCGACCGACGGGGTGGCGCGGCTGCTGCCCAGCTGCGCCGGCCGGCTGATGCAGGCCGAGCTGGAGGCGCTGGAGGCCGCGCTGAGCGCGCCGCAGCGGCCGCTTGTCGCGGTGGTGGGCGGCGCCAAGGTGTCGACCAAGCTGGAGCTGCTGGGCAATCTGGTCGAGAAGGTCGATCACCTGATCATCGGCGGCGGCATGGCCAATACCTTCCTCGCCGCGCAGGGCATCGATGTCGGCAAGTCGCTGTGCGAACGCGACATGCTGGACACCGCCGCCAAGATCCTGGCCAAGGCGGAACAGACCGGCTGCCACATCCTGCTGCCCAGCGACATCGTGGTGGCGCGCGAATTCAAGGCCGGCGCCGCCTTTGAGGTCCTGCCGGTCACCGCCTGCCCCGCCGACGCGATGATCCTGGACGCCGGCCCCGCGACGGTGGCCGAGATCACCCGGGTGATGGAGGAGGCCAAGACGCTGATCTGGAACGGCCCGATGGGCGCCTTCGAGATCGAGCCCTTCGATGCCGCCACCAATGCCGCCGCCCAGACCGCCGCCGCGCTGACCCGCGCCGGCCGGCTGGTCACCGTGGCCGGCGGCGGCGATACCGTGGCGGCGCTGAACCAGTCCGGCGCGGCGGAGGATTTCACCTATATCTCGACCGCCGGCGGCGCCTTCCTGGAATGGATGGAGGGCAAGACCCTGCCCGGTGTCGCGGCGCTGATGCAGACCCGCGACGAGGCGGCGACGGTCTAGGCACAGCCTGCACCACCCGTTGAGGCGGCGGTCCGCCGCCGCCCGCGGCGGCAGTGCGCCGTTAACGCAAACCCGATTGCAACGCTGCGCCCTCTTGCCTATGGACAGGGCAAGGGGCGATGCGCTCCAATCCACGCAGAACACAGTCAATTTGGGCGGAAAACCAATATGTCGAACCAGAAACAAACCGAACTGCTCCGCGCCGCGCAAGGCTTCATCGCCGCCCTCGACCAAAGCGGCGGCTCGACCCCCAAGGCGCTGAAACTCTACGGCATCGAAGAGGACGCCTATGGCTCCGAATCCGAGATGTTCGACCTGATCCACGCGATGCGCTCGCGCATCATCAAGTCGCCCGCCTTCACCGGCGAGCGGATCGTCGGCGCCATCCTGTTCGAGATGACGATGGACCGCGACATCGACGGCATCCCCACCGCCACCTACCTGTGGGAAGAGCGTGGCGTCGTCCCCTTCCTCAAGGTCGACAAGGGTCTGGCCGACGAGGTGGACGGCGTGCGGCTGATGAAGCCGATGCCGGAACTGGACACGCTGCTGGAGAAGGCCGTTGCCAAGGGGATCTTCGGCACCAAGATGCGCTCGGTGATCGACGCGGCCTCGCCCTCGGGCATCGCCGCGGTGGTCGACCAGCAGTTCGAGATCGGCCAGCAGATCCTCAGCCACGGGCTGGTGCCGATCATCGAGCCGGAAGTCACCATCACCATCGCCGACAAGGCCGAGGCCGAGGACATCCTGCTGGCCGAGATCAAGACGCATCTCGACGCGCTGCCCGAGGACAAGCAGGTGATGCTGAAGCTGACCCTGCCGGAGAAGGCCAACCTCTACAAGCCGCTGGTGGATCATCCCCGCGTGCTCTGCGTGGTGGCGCTGTCGGGCGGCTATTCGCGGGCCGAGGCCAACGACCGGCTGTCGAAGAACACCGGCATGATCGCCAGCTTCTCGCGCGCGCTGACCGAAGGGCTGATGGCGCAGCAGAGCGCCGATGAGTTTGACAAGACGCTGGGCGACACCGTCACCAGCATCTACGCCGCCTCGATCGCCGGCTGATCGCCCGTCCCCCCGAAACGTCGAAGGCCCGGCATCGCGCCGGGCCTTTTGTTTTGCGGCCTCCGCGGCCGGAGTGGCCCGCGGCTCAGCTTTCGCCTCAGCTCTCGCCGACGTCGATGCTCATGTATTTCGAGGTGAAGGCCGGCTCGCCCATCCGCTGCAGCAGATCGAGCTGCAGGTCGAGCCAGGCCCAATGGCCCTCCTCGTCCAGCACGATCTCCTCGAACAGCGCCCGGGTGCCGATGTCGTCGGCCTCGAAGGCGGCGCGTGCGGCGCGGGTATAGGTCTCGATCGCCTCCTTCTCGTCGGCCTTGTCGGTCTCGAACATCTCCTGCAGGCTGCGGGCGCGGATCGGGGTCTTCTGCGGCGTCATCACCGGATCGCCGTCCAGGAACAGGATGCGGTCGACAAAGCGGCCGGCATGGCCCAGCTCTTCCTGCATCTCCTCGCGCATCTTGGCGGCCAGCTTGTCTAGCCCCCAGTCGTCCAGCACATGGGCGTGCAGCAGATACTGGGTCGCCGCAGACAGCTCCATCGACAGGGCGGTCTGCAGGTTTTCGAGGCTCGCGTTCGTATTGGTCATCGGAAATCTCCTTTGGTCCGGTGCGGCGCGGCGGCCGCCATCGCTGGCTGGCAATGGCTTGCGATTTGCAGCTTAAGAAGAGGCATCTCCGACTAATCTTTGCAAGATCGAATCCGTGTCGAGCCCTGCGACCGATCCGGGCAGGCTGCCGCGGGCGCCGGCGACCCGGCTGGTGACGAACCCCTCGGCCACCGCGTCGGGGGCGGCGTCGAACAGCGCCGCGGCGGTCAGCAGGCTGGCCAGGCTTTCGGCGAACCAGCGCGCTTCGGCCTCGGCCGGCAGGGCGGGCCAGCGGGCGCGATGTGCCTCCAGCGCCGCGTCATAGCGGCCGTCGCGGCCGCGCGCGGCGTCGAGCGTGGCGGCCAGCACCTGGCCCGCCAGCGGCTCGCGCGCCAGCGTGCGCAGGATGTCGAGGCAGATGACATTGCCCGAGCCCTCCCAGATGCCGTTCAGCGGCGCTTCGCGGTAGAGCATCGGCATCGGCGTCTCCTCGACATAGCCCATGCCGCCCAGCACCTCCATCGCCTCGCCGATCACCGAGATGCAGCGCTTGTTGCCGAGGTATTTCGCCAGCGCCACGCCGATCCGCGCCAGCGCCCGGCTCTCAGTGTCGTCGCGGTCGAAGGCGCCGGCCATGAAGAACCCCAGCGCGGTTGCGCCCTCCCAGTCCAGCGCCAGATCGGCCAGCACCGCCCGCATCAGCGGCTGGTCGATCAGCCGGCGCTGAAAGGCCGAGCGGCCGGTGACCCACCAGGCGGCCTCGGACAGCGCCGCCCGCATCAGCCCGGCCGGCGCCATCGCGGTGTCCAGGCGGGTGTGATGCACCATCTCGATGATGGTGCGCACGCCGTCGCCCTCGCCGCCCAGCCGCCAGGCCAGCGCGTCGACATATTCGATCTCGGAGCTGGCGTTGGCCTTGTTGCCCAGCTTGTCCTTCAGCCGCTGCAGGCGGATGCCGTTGCGCTCGCCCTCCAGCCAGCGCGGCACCAGAAAGCAGGTCAGCCCGCCCTCCGCCTGCGCCAGCGTCAGGAAGCCGTCCGACATCGGCGCCGAGCAGAACCACTTGTGCCCGGTCAGCCGGTAATGGCCGCCGTCGCGCACCGCCCGGGTGGTATTGGCCCGCACATCCGAGCCGCCCTGCTTCTCGGTCATCGCCATGCCGAGGGTGGCGCCGGGTTTCTCCGTGACCGGCCGGGTACTGGGGTCGTAGGTGCCGGAGGTCAGCCGCGGCCGCCAGATCGACGCCAGATCGGCCTCCGCGCTCAGCGCCGGGACAGCGGCATAGGTCATCGTCTGCGGGCAGCAGACGCCGGGTTCCACCTGGCTCAGCATATAGACATGGGCAGCATGGGTGACATGGCCGCCCGGCTGGCCGTCCCAGGCGGCGGCGGCATAGCCCTGTTCGGTCGCCTCGCGCATCACCCGGTGATAGCCGGCGTTGAACTGAACCTCGTCCAGCCGGCGGCCGGAGCGGTCGAACAGCGTCAGCCGCGGCGGATCGCGGCGGGCCTCCTCGGCGGCGTGCAGCAGCCCGGCGCTGCCATAGGCGGCGCCGGCGCGGGCCAGATCGTCGGCGCGGCCGCCGGCGCGGGCGACCGCCGCGCGCAATGTCGCGTCGCCGGCCCAGAGATCGCGCGCGTCGCGCGGCGTGGGCTGGTTGCCGACGATATGGGTGCCCAGTTCCGAACGGGGTGCCGAGACGGTCATGCGTTGTCCTCCTGTCCTCTTCCGCCGCCACTGTGCCGCCGGCGCCCCGGCGCCGCAACGGGAACGCCCGGTCATGCGCACCGCAGCACCGGCGTCAGCCAATCTGCGCCGATTGGGGATTCACACGGCGAATCGCCTGTGTCATAATGCTGTCAGACGCCCGCCAAGGGCGCGACACAGGCACAGCCTCGCGGCAGGCCACAGACAAAGAGCAGTTCGCAGTGACCCGTTCCCCCCGACCCGGATTTGGCCCGTTCCTGTTTTTCGCCACCGCCTTCGCGCTGGGGGTCTATTTCACCTTCGCCGCGGTGCAGGGGGATTACGGGCTGTTCCGCCGGGTCGAGATCGCGGCCGAGGCCGCGGCGCTGCAGCAGGATCTGGACCGGCTGAACACCGAGATCGCCCGGGCCGAGAATCTGACCCGCCGGCTGTCCGACGATTATCTGGATCTCGATCTGCTGGACCAGCAGGCGCGTTCGGTGCTGGGGCTGCTGCGCGCCGACGAGATCGTGATCCGCTAGGCCGCCCGCCCGGCTGCCCGACGACCGCCTGAGAGCCGCGACAGAATACCTCTCGTCACCGGGGCGGAAATCCTGTAATAGATAGTTTAACGCTAAACTATCCTTTCCATGAGGAGGGCCACCGCAATGGCGCCGCGAAAAAGCCCAGCAAAGTCAAATGTTTCCGCAGAAGAGCTGCTGACCTACTATCGGGAAATGCTGCTGATCCGCCGATTCGAGGAAAAGGCCGGCCAGCTTTACGGCATGGGTCTGATCGGTGGTTTCTGCCACCTCTACATCGGGCAAGAGGCGGTCGTCGTCGGCCTTGAGGCCGCCACCGAGGAGGGCGACAAACGCGTCACCTCCTACCGCGACCACGGCCATATGCTGGCCTGCGGCATGGACCCCAAGGGGGTGATGGCCGAGCTGACCGGGCGCGAGGGCGGCTATTCCAAGGGCAAGGGCGGCTCCATGCACATGTTCAGCAAGGAGAAGCATTTCTACGGCGGCCACGGCATCGTCGGCGCCCAGGTGCCGATCGGCGCCGGGCTGGCCTTCGCCGACAAGTACAAGGGCAACGGCCGCGTCACCTTCACCTATTTCGGCGACGGCGCGGCCAACCAGGGCCAGGTCTACGAGACCTTCAACATGGCGGCGCTCTGGCATCTGCCGGTGATCTTCGTGATCGAGAACAACCAGTACGCCATGGGCACGGCGCAGGCGCGCTCGACCTCGACCAAGGACATCTACCACCGCGGCGAGGCCTTCGGCATCGCCGGCGAGATGGTCGACGGCATGGACGTGCTGGCGGTCAAGGAAGCCGGCGAACGCGCCGTCGCCCAGTGCCGCGCCGGCAAGGGCCCGTATATCCTCGAGGTGAAGACCTATCGCTATCGCGGCCATTCGATGTCGGACCCGGCGAAATACCGCACCCGCGAAGAGGTGCAGAAGATGCGCGAGGAACGCGACGCCATCGAACATGTGCGCCAGCTGCTGCTGACCGGCAAGCATGCGAGCGAGGACGACCTGAAGGCCATCGACAAGGAGATCAAGGATATCGTCAACGCCGCCGCCGATTTCTCACGCGAGAGCCCGGAGCCTGCCGCCGCAGAGCTCTGGACCGACGTATACGCCTGAGGGGGATGAACTAAGATGGCAACCGAAATTCTCATGCCCGCCCTGTCGCCGACCATGGAGGAAGGCACCCTGTCGAAATGGCTGGTGAAGGAGGGCGATAGCGTCGCCTCGGGCGATATCCTGGCCGAGATCGAGACCGACAAGGCGACGATGGAGTTCGAGGCGGTCGACGAGGGCATCGTCGGCAAGATCCTGATCTCCGAGGGCACCGAAGGGGTCAAGGTCAACACCCCCATCGCCGTGCTGGTGGAAGAGGGCGAAGAGGTCGGCGCCGCCGCCCCCGCCGCGGCCCCGGAGGCTGCCCCTGCCCCGGCCCCGGCCGCCAGCACCCCCGCCGCGCCCAAGGCGCCGGTCCGCGATCTGACGCCGGACTGGCCCGAAGGCACGCCGATGAAGACCCAGACCGTGCGCGAGGCGCTGCGCGACGCCATGGCCGAGGAGATGCGTGCCGACGACGCCGTCTATCTGATGGGCGAGGAGGTCGCCGAATATCAGGGCGCCTATAAGGTCAGCCAGGGGCTGCTGGACGAATTCGGCTCCAAGCGGGTGATCGACACGCCGATCACCGAACACGGCTTTGCCGGCATCGCCGTCGGCGCCGCCTTCGGCGGGCTGAAGCCGATCGTCGAATTCATGACCTTCAACTTCGCCATGCAGGCGATCGACCAGATCATCAACTCGGCGGCCAAGACGCTCTATATGTCGGGCGGCCAGATGGGCGCGCCGATGGTGTTCCGTGGCCCCAACGGCGCCGCGGCCCGCGTCGGCGCCCAGCACAGCCAGGATTACGCCGCCTGGTACATGCAGATCCCCGGCCTGAAGGTGGCGATGCCCTATTCGGCGGCCGACGCCAAGGGGCTGCTGAAATCGGCGATCCGCGACGCCAACCCGGTGGTCTTCCTGGAAAACGAGATCCTCTATGGCCGCAGCTTCGAGGTGCCGGAGATGGCGGATTTCACCATCCCCTTCGGCAAGGCGCGGATCTGGCGCGAGGGCAGCGACGTCACCATCGTCAGCTTCGGCATCGGCATGACCTACGCGCTCGAGGCCGCCGAGAAACTGGCCGCCGAGGGCATCGACGCCGAGGTCATCGACCTGCGCACCCTGCGGCCGATGGATACCGAGACCATCATCCGCTCGGTGATGAAGACCAACCGCTGCGTCACGGTCGAGGAAGGCTGGCCGCAGGGATCGGTCGGCAGCTACATCTCCTCGGTGCTGATGCAGGAGGCCTTCGATTACCTCGACGCCCCGGTGATCAACTGCACCGGCAAGGACGTGCCGATGCCCTATGCCGCCAACCTGGAAAAACTGGCGCTGGTCACCACCGAAGAGGTGATCGAGGCGGTGAAACAAGTGACCTACCGGTAAGGAGCAGAACCATGCCCACCGAAATCCTGATGCCCGCCCTGTCGCCGACCATGGAGGAAGGCACGCTTTCCAAATGGCTGGTCAAAGAGGGCGATACCGTGAATTCCGGCGACCTGCTGGCCGAGATCGAGACCGACAAGGCCACCATGGAGTTCGAGGCCGTCGACGAGGGCGTGATCGGCAAGCTGCTGATCGCCGAGGGCACCGAGGGGGTCAAGGTCAACACCCCCATCGCCGTGCTGCTGGCCGAGGGCGAGGACGCCTCTGCCATCGGTGCGGCCGCGGCCCCGGCGGCGACGCCGACGCCGGAAGCCGCCAAGGCCGACGCAGGCAAGGAAGCGGCCCCCGCAGGGGGCTCTGACGCGCCTGCCGCCCCCGCCGCGCCCGCGCCCGCCGCAGGGGCCCGCGTCTTCGCCTCGCCGCTGGCGCGCCGGATCGCCGCCGACAAGGGGCTGGACCTCGCTCAGATCGCCGGCACCGGCCCGCATGGCCGCATCGTCAAGGCGGATGTGGAGGGCGCGACCGCCGCGCCGAACCCGGCCGCCGCCGCGCCCGCGGCCGCTGCCCCGCAGGCCGCGGCCGCCGCCCCGGCGCTGGCCGCCGGTCCCTCGACCGACATGGTGCTGCGGATGTATCAGGACCGGGCGTTCGAGGAGGTCAAGCTCGACGGCATGCGCAAGACCATCGCCGCGCGGCTGACCGAGGCGAAACAGTCGATCCCGCATTTCTACCTGCGCCGCGACATCAAGCTCGACGCGCTGCTGAAATTCCGCGGCGAGCTGAACAAGCAGCTGGAAGGCCGCGGCGTCAAGCTCAGCGTCAACGACTTCATCATCAAGGCCTGCGCGCTGGCGCTGCAGGCGGTGCCGGACGCCAATGCGGTCTGGGCCGGCGACCGCATTCTCAAGCTGAAGCCCTCGGACGTGGCGGTCGCCGTCGCCATCGAGGGCGGCCTCTTCACCCCGGTGCTGAAGGATGCCGATATGAAGTCGCTCTCGGCGCTGTCCTCGGAGATGAAGGATCTCGCCGCCCGCGCCCGCGACCGCAAGCTGGCACCGCATGAATATCAGGGCGGCAGCTTCGCGATCTCCAACCTCGGCATGTTCGGGATCGACAATTTCGACGCGGTGATCAACCCGCCGCATGGCGCCATCCTGGCGGTCGGCGCCGGCGTCAAGAAACCCGTGGTCGGCAAGGACGACCAGATCACCGTCGCCACCGTGATGAGCGTGACGCTGAGCGTCGATCACCGGGTGATCGACGGCGCGCTGGGGGCGAAGCTGCTGGCCGCCATCGTCGACAATCTGGAAAACCCGATGGTCATGCTGGCCTGAGACCAAAGCGCCCGCCGCCCTCTCCGGCGGCGGGCCGCTCCTCCCGACGACGGCCGCGCCGTCACAGCGATTTGCGGATCGCCCTCTGGAGCGTCGGATCGACCTCCACCTTCTTCAGGAACTCGGTGCGCGGCAGGCGCCCCTTGGCGCGCAGATTGGCGGTCGTGGCCCTGTCGTTCAGACCGTCCTGAATATCCTCGACCGCCTTCCCGAGCTTGGCGATGGCGCGGGAGAGCCTCTCCTTTTCGACGGCTTTCACGGATTTCGACTTGAGACCGAAGCCGGGCAGCAGGATCGGCGTCAGCGCGGCGGTCAGAGCCTTGGCGAGCTTCTTCATCTCGGCTTTGTATTTCGTCGCGGTCTTGCCCCAGTCGTCGACCTGAATCGCCGTGTTCGGTTTGACGATCTCCTCCAGCTGCCCGAGCAGATCCTCCAGCTTGTCCAGCGACTTGCCGACGCCGAGGTTGGTGGGCCGCTTGCGCCCCTTGATGTCGCCGATGTCGGCCTTGATATCGGCGCATAGGTCGCCCGCGAGCAGCATGAAGCACCCATGCGTCTGGACCTGCGGCGCCAGGACCTTCTTGTGCATCTTGGGATATGTCTTCAGGTCGGCCTCGATGTCCTCGACCAGGGACAGTACCTTTTGGTAGGCCGTATCGTATTTCGCGCGGGCCGTCTTCCAATCCTGGTAGTA
>JBFXGQ010000099.1:0-10679 GCA_050177915.1 Pseudodonghicola sp.
ACGGCGGCTGCCAGGTGGGCACCTCGCAGGCCAGGGCGCCGGCGACGCTGGTGGCGCAGGGCGCGGCGGAGGTGGACCATGACGGGCCGCTCCAGTTGGCAGAAGACCGCGACCATCCGCTGTGCTTTGACGACAAGGGCGTGCATCCCCCCGATGCGGCGCTCTGGGGCTGACAGCGGGGACAGTTTCCCCGGACCGGGGATCACCCCCTCCCTGACCCTCCCCCTGGCCGGGGGAGGGGAGTGCAAATGAGAACGTAGGAACGCGAAATGAGCCGTACAGTCTATGTGAACGGAGAGTATATTCCCGAAGAAGAGGCCCAGGTGTCGATTTTCGACCGTGGCTTTGTCATGGGCGATGCGGTCTATGAGGTGACCTGTGTCCTCGACGGCAAGCTGACCGAATTCGACGGTCACATGGCGCGTCTGGCGCGGTCGCTGAGCGAGCTTGAGATCGCCTGCGACCTGACCCGCGACGACTGGCTGGAAATCCACCGCAAGCTGATCGAGCTGAACGACGTGCAGGAGGGCGGCGTCTATCTGCAGGTCACCCGCGGCAACGCCGGCGACCGCGACTTCCACTATCCGCCGGAAGGCACGCCGCCGACCATCGTGCTCTATACCCAGTCGAAGCCGGGTCTGGTCACCGATCCCAAGGCCGACAAGGGCATCAAGGTGATCTCGGTCCCGGATCTGCGCTGGCACCGCCGCGACATCAAGACCGTGCAGCTGCTCTATGCGTCGATGGCCAAGATGGCGGCCGAGAAAGAGGGCAAGGACGACGCCTGGTTCGTCGAGGACGGCTATGTGACCGAGGGGTCCTCGAACAACTGCTACATCGTCAAGGGCGGCAAGATCATCACCCGTCATCTGTCGAACGACATCCTGCACGGCATCACCCGCGCCTCGGTGCTGAAGATGGCGCAGGAAGCCCAGATGGAGATCGAGGAACGCCCCTTCACCATCGAAGAGGCACAGGGCGCGGACGAGGCCTTCTATACCTCGGCCTCGGCCTTCGTGATGCCGATCGTCGAGGTGGACGGCGTCGCGCTGGGCGGCGGCAAGCCCGGCCCGGTGGCCAAGCGGCTGCGCGAGATCTACATCGACGAAAGCCGCAAGTCGGCGATCTGAACCGGAATGACCGGCAGATCCGAAGGGCAGGCGTCGCGCCTGCCCTTTGTCGTTTGCGCCAACTCAGGCGGCCGACGCGTCCGGCGCCGAGGGGGCCTGCGTGACCAGGGGCTTTTGGTTCTTCACATGCCGTTGCGCCAGCTTGCGGGCGCGGGCGCCGAAGACCAGCGGCCGGGCCGGCGGCGGCGCCCCCTGGTCCACGAGGCCGGGGCACAGCGCCAGGATCTCCTCGCGTGCGGTCAGGCCGACCGCCTTCAGCGCCGAGGGGCCGGTGTAGAAGGATTCCGATTCGGCGCCATTGGCGATCAGGATTTCATGCCGGTCGAGCAGCAGGTGAAAATAGCACAGCTCGGTCAGGTCATGCGCCACCTCGATCCCGTCGATCTGCAGCAGCTGCTTGGCGGGAATCAGCACCTCGATCTCGCCGAACATCTTTTCGGCGATCTTCGAGCGCACCAGCACGCGGTGCTGCGGCGAGACCGCCAGATCTGACAGCGGCACGCCGGCCCCCAGCGCGCCGGCGCGGATGCGGATCGGGCGGATCTTCTCGTTCGCGCCGAGCCGATGCGACGGCACCTGTTTCGATCCGACCCAGCGGATCGGCCGGGCGCCGTGATCCGCCGTCAGCACCAGATCGCCGACCTTCAGCGTCTCGACCGGCAGGCTGCCCTTGGGGGTCTCGATCCGGGTGCCCTGCACGAAGCAGACGACGGTGCTGGAGGGAAAGGTGAAAGTGTCGTCGGTGATCAGGTCGTTGGACGGGTCGCTGTCGGACAGGGACGCCTGGATCGCGGCGTAATCCTCGGCGGTGACGCCCGAGACGTCGACCCAGACGCTCTGTACCAGCAGCCCGGTATAGCTGCCGTAGTGCAGCGTCATCGTCTGCGTGGCCTCGTCGTAGCCGGAAATCGAAAGGTTGTTGGAGATGCCGGAGACGGTGAAGGTATCGCCGGCCTCCATGCCCGACACGTTGAACCGGACCGTCGACAGCACGCTGACGGCGGGGTCATAGATGAAATTCCCGGTGCCCGAGCCGGAATAGACCACAGTGTAGGCGTTCAGGATGCTGGCGACGGTGGTGATGGCGCTTGCGTCCAGCACGACGGTCGAGGTGTCGCCGACGCCGAAGGTAAAGGACGACAGCGCGCTGATATCCAGAAACCCCAGGTCGACGGTCAGCATGGCGCCGTTGATGGCGTTGAAGGTCGGGGCTGCCAGCGCGGTCACATTCGCGATCGAATGGATCTCTGCATCGGCGCCGTCCACCGTCAGGGTGTGCGACCCCAGAGCCGTGATGTCGATCAAGGTGACTTCGGATCCATCGGTATCCGTGACAACCCCGTCGGAGCTGCCGAGGTCTACGTCGATTACTGCCATATCTGCCTCTGTTATATCCGAGGACAATGACAGGACTGAAACTCAGGAACTCACAAACGGGGGCGTCATCGCCAAGGTTCTGCTTTTGGTTGAACGTTCCGCATTGCGGCAAACACGTCTAGCAAGAAGAATATGCACGTTAGGATTTAACTCAAATTGTTGCATATATGCGCAAGCGGTGCCGCTGCTCCGGTCACCGGTCACCGGTCACCGGTCACCGGTCTGGCCGGACGGGGCGATTGCGCTGGCGCGTCGATGCCGGGCGTCGCGGACCGCGGCGCGCCCTTCGCGCCGCGCCGGAGAACGGGGGGCAGCCCGGCCTTGCCCCCTGCGCAGGCCGGCAGCGCCGCTCAGCCGAAGCGGAAGCTCGACGCGGTGACGCCGCCGAAGATGCCGGTCTGGTGATAGGTCCGCGTCACCGGCTCCTCCTCCGCCGCGCCGAGCGCGGTGAACAGCGGCACCAGGTGATCCTCCTGGGCATGGCACTGGCGGGCATAGGGCGCCTGCTCCCAGTCCAGTATCGCCTGCGTCCGTTCGGCCGGCGGCAGCGCCAGGGCCCGGGTCAACCAGGCGTCGAACTCGGCTGAGGGCACCCGGGCGCGCGGCCCGAACTCGCGCAGGTTGTGATAGCTCAGGCCGGAGCCGACGATCAGCACATCCCGGTCGCGCAGCGGCGCCAGCGCGCGTCCCAGCGCCATATGCTGGGCGGGGTCGTAATTGTGCCGCAGCGAGACCTGGACCAGCGGCATGTCGGCCTGCGGATACATCAGCGCCATCGGCACGAAGGTGCCGTGGTCATAGCCCATCTTGTCGTCCAGATGGGTGGGCAGCCCGGCGTCGGCGATCAGCTGCGCCACCGTCTCGGCCAGCTCCGGCGCGCCGGGGGCGGCATATTTGATCTCATAGGTATGCGGCGGGAAGTTATAATAGTCGTAGACCATCGGCGGATGCGCCGCGTGCATCACCGCGAAATCCTCGGCCTCCCAATGGCCCGAGACCATCAGCACCGCCTGCGGCCGGCGCGGCAATTCGGCCGGCATATGCGCCAGCGACTGCGCCAGCGGCGCCAGATGCGCCGCCATGTCGGGGATCCACGGCCAGGGGCCGCCGCCGTGCGAGATGAAATAGGTGGGCATGCGGGTGGTCATGTCAGGCACCTCCTGAGGGGCTGTGTTGCCGTCAATGTAGCGCGCGGCGGACCTTCACATAAGTCTTCTGCGCGAACAGATCCTGTGCGGCGCGCCACAGCGCGGCGCCGCGACGGCGGCGGGCTTTCATCTTGGCCCAAATACCTCCGCCGGAGGCCGCGCCCCGCAGGGGCGCCCGCGGGCGGCAGCCCGCCATCGTCACATGGGCGGCAGCCCGCCACGCCATGGCGCGATGGCCCGCGCGCCTCCTCAGGGCACCAGCACCGCCGCCCCCTGCAGCCGGCCCGCGCGCAGATCGTCCAGCGCGGCATTGGCCTCGGCCAGCGGATAGGGCACGGTTTCGGTTCTCACCCCTGCCGCGGCGGCGAGGGGGAAGAACTCGTCGCCGTCGCGCCGGGTCAGATTGGCGACCGAGCGGATCTCGCGCTCTTCCCACAGATCGTCATAGGGAAAGGCCGGGATATCGCTCATGTGGATGCCGCCGCAGACCACGCGGCCGCCCTTGCGCACCGATTTCAGCGCCGCGGGCACCAGCGCGCCGACGGGCGCGAAGATGATCGCCGCATCCAGCGGTTCGGGCGAGGGGGCGGTCGAATTCCCGGCCCAGACCGCGCCCAGCCGGCGGGCGAAATCCTGCGCGGCGCTGTCGCCGTCGCGGGTGAAGGCCAGCACCCGGCGGCCCTGGAAATTGGCGATCTGGCACAGGATATGCGCCGCCGCCCCGAAGCCGTAGAGCCCCAGAACCTTGGCATCGCCCGCCATCGACAGGCTGCGATAGCCGATCAGCCCGGCGCAGAGCAGCGGCGCCAGCGCCACCGGATCGGCCGCCTCGGGCAGCGGAAAGGTGAAATCGGTATGGGCCAGACAATATTCGGCATAGCCGCCGTCGAAGGTGTAGCCGGTGAACAGCGGTGCGTCGCAGAGGTTTTCCCGCCCCATGTCGCAATAGGGGCAATGGCCGCAGGCATGGCCCAGCCAGGGCACGCCGACCCGCTGGCCTTCCGCCAGCCCGGCGACCCCGGGCCCCAGCGCCGCGACGCGGCCCACCACCTCATGACCGGGCACCAGCGGCAGCTTGGGGTGGGTCAGCTCGCCATCGACGATATGCAGGTCGGTGCGGCAGACCCCGCAGGCCTCGACCCGGATCAGGATCTGTCCGGGCCCTGGCTCCGGGCAGGGGATCTCCCTGAGCTCAAGCGGTTTCCCGGGCCGGTCGAAAACCATCGCGCGCATGACATTGCCTCCGTTGCTGCCGGGGGCAGCCTAGCACAACAGGGGCAGCGGTGCTTGAGGTGGATCAAGCGGCCCGGGGCGGGCCAAGGGCGGGGTGTGGCGGGCGTCTCGGGCCTCGACGGTCGCGCCCCGCGGACCTATCAACGGAACGCAGCCGAAGCGAAACGAAGCAGCCGATCTCAGGGAGGGGCAGGCCATGCGGCCATCGAAACCGGACGACAGGAGAGCCGGCCTCTGCGCCCTGCGCCGCCGCGCGCGCCTCCTCCGCGCCGCGGCGATCGCGGTTCTCGGCGCCACCGCCGTTCCGGCGGAGCCGTCGCCCGACTGGTCGCGGCTGATGGCCGAGGCGCCGTGGGACTGGCAGGCCGGAGACCTGATCTTCCGCTCCGGGATCGACCCGCTCGACGACCGGATCGCGGCGGCGACCGGGGCGGAATTCGGCTCCGTCGGCATCCTCCGCGCCAGCAGCGGCGGCCCGCGCGTCCTCTATGTCGACCCCGGCGAGGGCGTTACCGAGATGCTGCTGGCGGAATTCACCGCCGGGCTGACGGAGGCGGAGTTCGCCGTCTACCGCGTGCCGGCGTCCGATATCTGGGGGCAGGCCGACAACCCGATCTCCTACAATGCCCTGCTGGTGGCCTTCGGGCGGCCCGCCGATCCCCACCGGCTTGCCGGCGGCGCGGCCTATTACAGCGCCGAGCTCGCGATGCTGGCCGCGCTCGGCGCCGGTGTGGCGCTGGGCGCGCCGACCCGGCTGGCGACGCTCGCCGGCGACGATGCCGGGCTCAGGGATGTGTTCCTCGCCCATTGGCAGGACCATCCCTATTGTCGCTATGTCGTCACCCGGGCGGAGTGTTGGGCCATCATCGGGGACCTTGCCGTGGTCACCACCGCCTCGGTCCTGCATGACACCGACCTGATCAAAGTGTACCCCTAGGTCCGCGCGCCCCCGCACGGGGGCTGAGCCGGAAAGAGGAAGAACAGCCCATGCACCGCAGAACCATGATCCTGAGCGCCGCCGCCTGCGGCCTGATCGGCGGCGCCGCGACCGCCGGGGAACCGGCCGGGGCGCCGGCGCAGACCCACGCGCCGGTGCAGGCCGTCGAACGCAGACTCTCTGCCAGAATCGGCGTCTTTGCCCGGAATCTGCAGACCGGTCGGCGCTATGGGCATCGGGCCGAGGAGCGCTTCGCCATGTGCTCCACCTTCAAGGCCTCCCTCGCGGCGGCCTGCCTGCAGCGTCACGACGCGGGCGAGCTCGACCTGGCGGAACGGATCGCGGTCCGGCAGGCCGATCTGCTGCCGACCTCGGCGGTGACCCGGCAATACGCCGGGCAGGGCGGGCTCGACATCCGGACCCTGTGCCAGGCGGCGGTCGAATACAGCGACAACACCGCCGCCAATCTGCTGCTGCGGCGCCTGGGCGGCCCGGCGGAGCTGACGCGGTTCTTCCGCGGACTCGGCGACCGGACCAGCCGGCTAGACCGCGTCGAGATGGCGCTCAACGCGAATCTGCCCGGCGATCCCCGCGACACCACCACGCCGCGGGCGATGGCGGACAACCTGCGCCGCCTCACCGTCGAGACGGAGGTCCTTGCAACGCCGTCCCGCGACCTGCTGATCGGATGGATGCGCAACGAGCGCAACGCGCGGGACAGGATCCGCGCCGCCGTCCCCGGCGACTGGATCGTCGCCAACAAGCCGGGCACGACCCCCAACGGGGCCGCCAACGACATCGCGACGCTGTGGTCGCCGGAGGGCGTTGCACTGGTCGTGGCGATCTACATCGACACGCCCAGGGGCAGCACGCGCGCAGCGGTCGCAGAGGTGCGCCGGATCGCCGAACACGCCATCGGTGCCGTTCTGTAGCGATGCGAGACGGCGGCCGCCTGCGGTCGGGCGCAGGCGGGGCAGGCAGGCTCAGCCCTGCTCGCCGCCCACGTTCTCGGCGAAGGCCTGCTTGAACGCCGCCTGTTTCTCGGCGTCGGCCGCGGTCTGGTTCTGCGCCTTCCAGTCGTCATAGGGCATGCCGTAGAAGATCTCGCGCGCCTCGTCCTTGGTCATCGCGATGCCGCGTTCGGTGGCGGCCTCCTGATACCAGCGGCTCAGGCAGTTGCGGCAGAAACCGGCCAAATTCATCAGGTCGATGTTCTGCACATCCGGTCGTTTCACCATCAGATGTTCGCGCAGCGCGCGGAAGGCGGCGGCCTGAAGTTCGATCTCGGTCTGGCGGTCCATGGTTCCGGTCTCCCCTGTTGCTGATCTCCGATCTAGGCGCTCCGGGGGGCTGTGTCACCTGTCCGGCGGGCGGGGGCCGTTTTCTTGCAAAGAAAACGGTCCGGAATTTTCGCAAAATTCCGGGCCCGGCTCCGTGGTCAGAGCCCGGCCTCCTCCAGCGCGCGGCTCAGGATCGGGGCCAGCCGCTCGGCCCAGGCCTGCTGTCCCGCCTCGTCGGCAATCAGGTCGTTGCGCAGCTCGATCAGCACATTGGGCCGGCGCTGCGCCAGCGCGTGGCGGTCGATGGAATCGCCGGGCAGATGGCCGGAATAGGGCTGGGTGTCGCCCACCACCAGATCGCCCTCGGCCTCCAGCAGCTGCATCAGCGGCAGCGCCAGCCGGTCGTCGCCGGCATAGAGCACGCCGATGTGCCAGGGTCGCGGCTCGCGGCCGCGCAGCTGGCGGGTGAAGGAATGCACCGCCAGGATCACCGCATGCGGCAGCGCGGCGAGCCGCCCCAGCGCGGCGTGATAGGGCCGATAGCACAGCTGCAGCCGCCGTTCGCGTTCGGCCGCGTCGGCCTCGCGGTTGGCCGGGATCACCGAGCCGTCGTAGAGCTTCATCAGCAGCGTCGGGTCGTCCTCGCCCCGGTTGGGGTCGATGACGAGGCGCGAGAAGTTGCTGGCGATCACCGGGCCGTCCAGCAGCGCGCCCAGGTGGCGCGACAGACCGTAGGCGCCGACGTCATAGGCGATGTGACGTTCCATGTCCGGGCGCGGCAGCCCCAGGTCGCCGCCGCCCACCTGCGGCGGCACCGTGTTGGTCGCATGGTCGCAGGTGACCAGCCATCGGCCCGGACGGGTTTCGCCTTCGAGGAAATAGGGAGTATATGTCATTGGCCTGTCATCGCTTTGCCTCCACATTTAGGGGAGTTGTTCCCGAATGGGAATTGGGCAAAGAGGGGACAGGCCGGAGTTTGCGGCCCGTCGCCCGTTCCCGCGGCGGTGGCACGCATACGCATGCAAGGAGGGGCAGAATGAGACGCCTGCGCAATGTGAAGATCGTGGCGACCCTGGGGCCGGCATCGGATACCTATGACACCATCCGCGCCCTGCATGAGGCCGGCGCCGATGTGTTCCGGCTGAACATGAGCCACGGCAGCCACGAGGACATCCGCGAAAAGCACCGGATCATCCGGCAGGTGGAGCATGAGCTGGACAGTCCGATCGCGATCCTGGCCGACCTGCAGGGGCCGAAGCTGCGGGTGGGCACCTTTGCCGCCGGTCCGCACGAGCTGGCCGCCGGCGCCGCCTTCCGCTTCGATCTCGACCCGGCGGAGGGCGATGCCAGCCGCGTCTGCCTGCCGCATCCGGAAATCTTCGCGGCGCTGGAGCCCGGCGCCAGCCTGCTGGTCAATGACGGCAAGATCCGCCTGAAGGTCGAGGCCTGCGGCGCCGATTTCGCCGATTGCACGGTGATCGCCGGCGGCGAGATCTCGAACCGCAAGGGGGTGAACGTGCCGGACGTGCTGCTGCCGCTGGCGGCGCTGTCCGACAAGGACCGGGCGGATCTCGAGTTCGTCTGTGCGCTGGGGGTGGACTGGCTGGCGCTCTCCTTCGTGCAGCGGGCCGAGGATGTGGCCGAGGCCCGCGCGCTGGCCGCGGGCCGCGCCGCGATCCTCGCCAAGATCGAGAAACCCTCGGCGGTCGACCGGTTCGACGAGATCCTCGCCGCCTCGGACGGCATCATGGTGGCGCGCGGCGATCTCGGCGTGGAGCTGCCGGTGCAGAAGGTGCCGCCGATCCAGAAGCGGCTGATCCGCCAGTGCCGCGCCGCCGCCAAGCCGGTGATCGTGGCGACCCAGATGCTGGAGAGCATGATCGAGAGCCCGATGCCGACCCGGGCCGAGGTCTCGGATGTGGCCGCGGCGATCTACGAGGGCACCGACGCCATCATGCTCAGCGCCGAATCCGCCGCTGGCCAGTATCCGGTCGAGGCGGTGCAGACCATGGACAAGGTCGCGGCCGAGGTCGAATCCGATCCCAACTATCCGACGATCATCGCCGCCTCGCGCCGGGCCGATGGGCATTCCATCGCCGACGCCATCGTCGCGGCGGCGCGCGAGATTGCCGAGACCACCGATATCCGGGCGATCTGCTGCTTTACCCAGAGCGGCACCACCGCGCTCTTGACCGCGCGGGAACGTCCCGGCGTGCCGATCATCGCCATGACCAGCCTGCGCGGCACCGCCCGGCGGCTGTGCCTCAGCTGGGGCTGCAACTGCGTGATGACCGGAGAGCTGGGGCGCTTCAAGGATGCGGTGGTCAATGCCGCCCGCGCCGCCCGTGCCGGCGGCTTCGCCGTCGAGACCGATCAGATCGTGGTCATCGCCGGGGTGCCCTTCAACATTCCGGGCACCACCAACATCCTGCGCATCGCGCCCTGCGACGAGCGGTTGATCTACAACACCGATCCCGGCTAAGCCATCGGGGTCAGGGGGCACGGCATGGATTTCGATCTGATACTGGTTCTGGGGCTGGGCGTGCTCCTGTTCTCGATACCGGCCGCGGTCTCGGCCTATAGCGACGGCCGCCGCCCGACCCTGCCGGCGCTGAGCCTGCTGATCGGGGCGGGGATGGTGGGCTTCGCCTATGTCTCGCACCCCGGGGGATACGCGCTGAGCGCGCTGCCGGAGGTGTTTTTCACCGTCGTCGGGCGCTACATGCCCTGACCCCGGCTGGTCCCGGGGCCGGAATGGCTCAGAAACTGACCAGAAACCGGGCAGAATGTGCCCTCTTCCCCCTTGCATGGGCGGCCGCTTTTGCCTAAACGGCCGATCTGACCGCGCGACCGGCCGAAGTGGCATGCCGAGTCGCGTTTGTAACCGACCCGAAAGACAGGAGACGGAAATGCCCAAGATGAAGACTAAGTCGAGCGCCAAAAAGCGCTTCAAAGTGAGCGCGACCGGCAAGGTCATCACTGCTCAGGCCGGCAAACGCCACGGCATGATCAAGCGCCACAAGAAATTCATCCGCAACGCCCGCGGCACCACCACCATGTCCGCCCCCGACGCCAAGATCGTCAAGGGCTTCATGCCCTACGACCGCTAATAGGAGGTTCGAGATATGTCCCGCGTTAAAGGTGGTACCACGACCCACGCCCGCCACAAGAAAGTCATCAAGGCCGCAAAAGGCTATTATGGCCGCCGCAAGAACACCTTCAAGGTGGCGCGTCAGGCCGTTGACAAGGCGAACCAATACGCAACCCGCGACCGCAAGCAGCGCAAGCGGAATTTCCGCGCCCTGTGGATCCAGCGCATCAACGCCGCCGTGCGTGCGCATGACGAATCGCTGACCTATTCGCGCTTCATCAACGGTCTGGCCAAGGCCGGCATCGAGGTGGACCGCAAGGTTCTGGCCGATCTGGCCGTGCACGAGCCCGCCGCTTTCGGCGCGATCGTCGATCAGGCCAAGGGCGCCCTGGCCGCCTGAGCCAGCCGCTGACTGGGTATCGAAAGGCCGCTCCTCCGGGGGGCGGCCTTGTTCGTTGGCGCCGGGCAGGGCGCGCCGGCGGG
>JBFXGQ010000100.1:0-10674 GCA_050177915.1 Pseudodonghicola sp.
GCTGCTGATCTCGGGGGCCTCGGGCAGCGGCAAATCGGGGCTGGCGCTGACGCTGATGGCGCTGGGCGCCGGGCTGGTCGCCGACGACCGGGTGCGGCTCGAGGCGCGCGGTGGCGCGGTGATCGCCAGCGCCCCCGCCGCCATCTCGGGGCTGATCGAGGCGCGCGGCCTGGGCCTGCTGCATGCCGAGCCGGTCGGGCCGGTGCCGGTCTTCGCCCTGCTGGATCTGGACTGCCCCGAGACGCTGCGTCTGCCGCATCCGCGCCACACCCGGCTGCTGGGTCGTCCGGTGACCTTGCTTCTGCGCAGCGAAACCCCACATTTTCCGGCAGCACTGATACAGTTTCTCAGGACCGGACAACGGACCATATGATGCAAGAGAGCCAGAGCGGTCCCTTCCGCCTTGTCCTGGTGACGGGCCCTTCCGGCGCCGGCCGCTCCACCGCGATTCGCGCGCTGGAGGATCTGGGCTTCGAGGCGATCGACAACCTGCCGCTGCGGCTGGTGCCGCTGCTGCTGGACGGTCCGGCGCCGCCGCGTCCGCTGGCGTTGGGCATCGACCCGCGGAACCGCGATTTCTCGATCGCCGGGCTGCTGGAGCTGGTCGACCGGCTGTCGGCCCGTCCCGACACCCAGCTCACCACGCTCTATCTCGACTGCCGCGAGGAGGTGCTGGTGCGGCGGTTCTCGGAAACCCGGCGCCGCCACCCGCTGGCGCCGGCCGAAAGCGCCGAGACCGGGGTGCGGCGCGAGCTCGATCTGCTGTGGCCGCTGCGCGACCGCGCCGACATGCTGATCGACACCTCGGACATCAACGTGCATCAGCTCAAGGCCGAGATCGAAGGCTGGTTTGCCCCCGACAGCGGCCGCCCGCTCGCGCTGACGGTGCAGAGCTTTTCCTACAAGCGGGGGCTGCCGCGCGGCATCGACATGGTGTTCGACTGCCGCTTCCTCGCCAATCCCTACTGGGTGCCGGCGCTGCGTGGCCTCGACGGCCGCGATCCCCGCGTCGCCGCCCATGTCGCCGCCGATCCGCGGTTCGAGCCGTTCTTCACCCGCGTGCTCGACCTCACGCGGCTGCTGCTGCCGGCCTATACCGAGGAGGGCAAGGCGCATCTGTCCATCGCCTTCGGCTGTACCGGCGGTCAGCACCGCTCGGTCGCGCTGGCGGAATCGCTGGCCAAGGCCCTTGCGGAGGACGGGCGGCAGGTGTCAATAAGGCACCGCGAGCTGGACAGCCAGCGGAACGGGTAAGGGGCCGGATGATCGGGATTGTCATCGTCGCGCATGGAGGGCTTGCCAGGGAGTATCTGGCCGCCATCGAACATGTGATCGGCAAACAGCCGGGCATGGTGGCGGTCTCGATCGAACCCGATCACGACCGCGATGCCAAGCAGCGCGAGATCTGCGCCGCGGCCGATGCCGTCGACACCGGCGACGGCGTGGTGGTGGTGACCGATCTGTTCGGCGGCTCGCCGTCGAACCTCAGCCTGCGGGCCTGTACCCCCACGGACCGGCGCATCCTCTACGGTGCCAATCTTCCGATGTTGATCAAACTGGCGAAAAGCCGCCACCTGCCGGTGGGCGACGCCGTGCGCGGTGCCATGGAGGCCGGGCGCAAGTATATCAACAGCCGCAATATCAGCATGAACGAAGCCTGACGGACCAAATGACCCACCGCACACTGAAAATCATCAACGAAAAGGGGCTGCACGCCCGCGCCTCCGCCAAGCTGGTCGAGGTCGTCGAAGGCTTCGATGCGCGCGCCGAGGTCTCCCGCGACGGTATGACCGCCAGCGGCGACAGCATCATGGGGCTTTTGATGTTGGCAGCGTCCAAGGGAACGACTATTGACGTCGAGACGACGGGGCCGGATGCTGAGGCGCTGGCCGATGCGCTCGAGGCGCTGGTGGCCGACAAGTTCGGCGAGGACTATTGAGCGCCGCGCCGCGCCCCACGTCGAGACAAACGGGAATAAGCAATTTGGTCGAGACCGCGCATAACAGCAATTCGGGGCTTTCCGCCCAGGGGGGCGCGTCCGGAGTTGAGACGGCGGGCGAAGTCTATGACCGGCGCACGCTGACCTATTCGAACTCCTTCGACGACCGCTGGACCGCGCTGGCGATCAAGGCCATCGAATGGGTGACGGGCAAGCCCAGCATCCTGCGCATGGTCAACCGGTTCGAAAAGCAGAATGCCGAATTCCGCGGCCAGAAATTCTGGCGCGGCGCGCTCGACGTGATGGGGATCGACCTGCAGACCCCGGCCGAGCAGCTGGCCAATATCCCCAAGGACGGCCCGGTGGTGGTGGTGGCCAACCATCCCCACGGCATGGTCGACGGCATGATCCTGGCCGAGCTGATCGGCCGCACCCGGCTCGATTACCGCATCCTCACCCGCTCGGTGCTGACCGGCCTCGACGAGGCCGCGACCTCCTTCATGATCCCGGTGCCCTTCCCGCACGACCCCGACGCGCAGCGCAAGATGGTCGAGATGCGCGGCAAGGCGATGGCGCATCTGGGCGAGGGCGGCGTGGTGGCGCTGTTCCCCTCCGGCGTGGTGATGTCCTCGGACAGCTGGATGGGCCCGCCGGTCGAGCGGGAATGGAACGTCTTCACCGCCAAGATGATTCGCAAGTCCGGCGCGCGCGTGGTGCCGATCTACTTCCCGGGCCGCAATTCGCGCGCCTATCAGATCGCCTGCCAGATCTCGCCGATCCTGCGACAGGGCCTGCTGCTGCACGAGATCGTGCGGTCCTGCAACAAGCCGCAGGCGCCGGTGATCGGCGCGCCGCTGACCGAGGCGCAGATGGAGCGACTGCACAGCGATCCGCGCGGCTTCATGGCCTGGTTGCGCGACCATACTCTGACGCTCGGCGGTTCCTGAGCCTTTTTCTGGCCCTAAATATCCCGGGGGAGAAGCGGCGCAGCCGCGGCGGGGGCAGCGCCCCCTGCGGCCCTGCTGTGCAGCGATCTCCGGTTTGCCGATGAAAAAGGGGCCCGCAGGCCCCTGATCCTTCGCGCTCCCGACGGCCGCCTCAGCGGGTCGGCACCGGGGCGTCGCCGCGATAGTCGTAGAAGCCGCGCTTGGTCTTGCGGCCCAGCCAGCCGGCCTCGACATATTTGGTCAGCAGCGGGCAGGGGCGGTACTTGGTGTCCGCCAGCCCGTCGTGCAGCACGTTCATGATCGCCAGGCAGGTGTCCAGCCCGATGAAATCGGCCAGCTCCAGCGGCCCCATCGGGTGGTTGGCGCCCAGCTTCATCGCCTCGTCGATCGACTTCACGTTGCCGACGCCCTCATAGAGGACATAGACCGCCTCGTTGATCATCGGCACCAGGATGCGGTTCACGATGAAGGCGGGGAAATCCTCGGCCGAGGAGGCGGTCTTGCCGATCCGCTCGACCACGCCCAGGCAGGCTTTGTAGGTCGGCTCGTCGGTGGCGATGCCGCGGATCAGCTCGACCAGCTGCATCACCGGCACCGGGTTCATGAAATGAAAGCCCATGAACTTTTCCGGCCGGTCGGTGCGGCTGGCCAGCCGGGTGATCGAGATCGAGGAGGTGTTCGAGGTCAGGATCGTGTCGGGCTTCAGATGCGGCTGCAGATCCTCGAAGATCGCCTGCTTCACGCTCTCGCGCTCGGTCGCGGCCTCGATCACCAGGTCCGAGGCGCCGATATCCGCCAGATCCAGCGTGGTCTTGATCCGCCCCAGCGCCGCCTCCATGTCCGCCTCGGCCATCTTGCCGCGCGACACCTGACGGGACATGTTCTTGCGGATGGTCTCCATCGCCCTGTTCAGCGCGTCCTGGCTGACGTCCGACATCACCACATCGTAACCGGCCTGGGACATCACATGGGCGATGCCGTTGCCCATCTGCCCGGCACCGATCACCCCGATTGTCTGAATGCTCATGAACCTGCCTTTCATCGCGTTGTCGTGCCGACCATACCGGGCGGGGCCACCCACGGACAAGGGCCGGCGAACAGGCTGCGGTGAAAGCATCAATTTGCATCAAATGCTCGCATTAGCCGAATCGCAACGGACTCAGCGGCAGTCTGTCCTCCTGCTATACGATGCGGGGGGCGAGATGAGCTTTCACATTGCCGGCGCGGGCGCGCTGGACGAGCCGGTTTGCCGGTATGCGGGGTCGGCGCTGTCGTACCGGGGGCCCTGCGCCAGTCTTGACGAACCCTATATCGCCTTTCTCGGTGGGAACGAGACCTATGGCCGCTTCGTCGAGGTGCCGTTTCCGCTGCTGACCGACCGGCTGCTGGGGCGCAGCTGCGTCAATCTCGGCTGCGTCAATGCCGGGCTCGATACCATGCTGAACGACGCCGGGTTGATGCGCATCGCCGCGGGGGCGGAACTGGTGGTGTTGCAGCTGCCCGGGGCGCAGAACCTGTCCAACCGCTACTACCGGGTGCACCCGCGCCGTAACGACCGTTTCCTGGCGCCGACCGGCCGGCTCGCCGCGCTTTATCCTGAGGTCGATTTCACCGAATTCCATTTCACCAAGCATCTGCTCGGCACCCTGCTGCGCCTCGGTCCCGACCGGTTCGCCGCGATCCGGGACGAGCTGCGCGACATCTGGCTCGACCGCATGGACCGGCTGCTGCGCGCGCTCGGCGGCCGGGTGCTGCTGCTGTGGCTGCAGTATGCCGACGACCGGCCGCATGGCGACGAGGCGTTGGGTCCCGATCCGCTGTTGCTCACCCGCAGCATGATCGACCGGGTGCGCGGCGAAAGCCGCGGCCTGATCGAGGTTGCGGTGGCGCCGGCCTGCCAGCGCGCCGGCGAGATGGAGAAGATGGTCTATGGCCCGCTGCAGGCGCCGGCGGCGGAACATATGCTGGGCCCGGGCATGCATATGCGGATCGCCTCGCGGCTGGCGGACCGGTTGACGCATCTGTTGTGAGCGGCGCGGCCCGGAAAGGGGGGGCGAACTGAGGTCCCGGAGTTGAGGCCCACAAACTGAAAAGGCCCGCCAAATGGCGGGCCTTTCCCTCTGCGGCGAACCCGTGGGTCAGCCCAGTTTCTCGGTCAGCTCCGGCACCGCCTGGAACAGGTCGGCGACCAGGCCGTAGTCGGCGACCTGGAAGATCGGCGCCTCTTCGTCCTTGTTGATGGCGACGATGACCTTGGAGTCCTTCATCCCCGCGAGGTGCTGGATCGCGCCGGAGATGCCGACGGCGACATAGAGCTCGGGCGCCACCACCTTGCCGGTCTGGCCGACCTGCCAGTCGTTCGGCGCATAGCCCGAATCGACCGCCGCGCGCGAGGCGCCGACGGCGGCGCCCAGCTTGTCGGCGAGGCCCTCGATGATCTTGAAGTTCTCTTCCGAGCCGACGCCGCGGCCGCCGGAGACGACGATCTTGGCCGAGGTCAGCTCGGGCCGGTCGGAGGCCGCAACCTTGTCCTCGACCCATTCCGACAGGCCGGGGTTGCCGGCGGCGCCGATGCTCTCGACCGCGGCAGACCCACCCTCGGCGGCGGCCTCGAAGGTCGAGGTGCGGAAGGTGATGACCTTCTTGGCGTCCTTCGATTTCACCGTCTGGATCGCGTTGCCGGCGTAGATCGGACGCTCGAAAGTGTCGGCATCGACCACGCCGGTCACATCCGACAGCACCATCACGTCGAGCAGCGCGGCGACGCGCGGCAGGATGTTCTTGGCGTCGGTGGTGGCCGGCGCCACGATGTGGCTGTAGCCGTCGGCCAGGCTGACGATCAGCGCCGCGGTGGCCTCGGCCAGGCGGTGGCCCAGCACGGCATCCTCGGCGACCAGCACCTTGGCGACGCCGGCGATCTTGGCGGCAGCCTCGCCCGCGGCAGCGGCAGAGGCGCCGGCGCAGAGCACGGTCACATCGCCGAGCGCCTTGGCGGCGGAAACGGCTTTGGCGGTGGCGTCATAGGCCAGCGCGCCATCGGTCACTTCGGCAAGCAGCAGAACGGCCATCAGACGATCCCCTTCTCTTTCAGTTTGGCGACCAGCGTGTCGACGTCGGGCACCATCTCGCCGGCCTGACGGGCGGCGGGCTCGGTGGTCTTGACGATTTCCAGACGCGGGCTGACGTCGACGCCGTAATCGGCGGCGGTCTTCTCATCCAGCGGCTTCTTCTTCGCCTTCATGATGTTCGGCAGCGAGGCATAGCGCGGCTCGTTCAGGCGCAGATCGACGGTGACGATGGCGGGCATCTTCACCTTGATGGTCTGCAGGCCGCCGTCAACCTCGCGGGTGACCACGGCGCTGTCGCCATCGACGCTGACTTCGCTGGCGAAGGTCGCCTGGCTCCAGCCCAGCAGGGCCGACAGCATCTGGCCGGTGGCGTTCATGTCGTTGTCGATCGCCTGCTTGCCGGCCAGCACCAGACCGGGCTGCTCTTCTTCCACGATCTTGGCCAGGATCTTGGCCACGGCCAGCGGCTCGATGTCGCTGTGCACGTCCTCGGCGGCCACCACCAGAATGGCGCGGTCCGCCCCCATCGCCAGCGCGGTGCGCAGCGTTTCCTGCGCCTGCTTGACGCCGATCGAAACGGCCACGACCTCAGAGGCCTTGCCCGCTTCCTTCAGACGGATCGCTTCCTCCACCGCAATCTCGTCGAAGGGGTTCATCGACATCTTCACATTGGCTAGATCGACACCCGTTCCGTCCGCCTTGACGCGAACCTTCACGTTGTAGTCGATCACGCGTTTGACAGGTACCAGCACCTTCATAAGCGTGTGTCTCCTTGGTTGGGTTAGCCCGGAAATTCAGGGCGGCTCGTGCGTTCCGCCATGTGTTAGCCTCTGCGCTCCGGGGAAAACAGAGGAAAATCGACGTGATTTTGCGCAGGGACGCCGCGTCGGGTTCGGATATCCGAAAAACCGTCGCTGCCCCGCGCCCTCCTCCCGATCGACGTCGTCTCAGCGATTGGCGCCGGGCACCCAGAGCACGTCGTCGAGCCCGCCGTTGTTGGCGACCCGCGCGGCCACGAAGAACCAATCGCTTAACCTGTTGAGATAACGCACCGCCTCGGGGTTGACCGGCTCCTGCGCGGCCAGCTCGACCGCGGCGCGTTCGGCGCGGCGCGCCACGGTGCGGCAGACATGCAGCTGGGCGGCCAGCGGATCGCCGCCGGGCAGGATGAAGCTGCGCAGCGGTTCGAGTTCGGAGTTCATCGCGTCGATCTCGACCTCGAGCCGCGACACCTGGGCCGCGATGATGCGCAGCGGCGGGTAGTCGGCCTCGGCATCCTTGGCCATGTCGGGGCGGCACAGATCGGCGCCCAGATCGAACAGGTCGTTCTGGATCCGCGCCAGCGCCTCGTCCATATCGGGGTCCTCGGCTTCGAGCCGGGCCACGCCGAGAAAGGAGTTCAGCTCGTCCACGGTGCCATAGGCATCGACGCGGGCGGCGAATTTCGGCACCCGGGTGCCATTGCCCAGGGCGGTGTCGCCGGCGTCGCCGGTGCGGGTGTAGATCTTGTTCAGAACCACCATCGCTTATGCCGCCCCCTGCCGCGTGAGATAGATGTAGAGCAGAATCAGGATCACCGCGATCGCCTGCAGCAGGATGCGCAGCCGCATCAGCTTGTTGGCATATTTGGCATTGAAGGCGCCGCCCTTGGCGAAACCGCCGATCCCCAGCGCCAGCACGCCGGCGACGGCCAGTATCGCCAGCACCACGATCACGAATAGCGGATCACCCATTTTGCCCTCGCTTGGCTGTCCTGTTCGCCGACACTTAGCCCCCTGCGCGCCAAAAGCGAACCGGTTTTTCACAGCCGGCTTACGATCCAGTCCGCCGCGCGGGTCGACAGCACCCGGCGCTGGTAGCCGGAGAGATAGGTGGGAACGGTGACGTAATAGCGCGGTCTGGGGCGTTTCGCCTCCAGCGCGCGAATCAGCTTGGCGGTGACCGCGGCGGGCGGCAGTTCGAACGGGTCGGGGCCGGTGTCGGCATACATGCGCGGGACCAGCCGGGTTTCGTATTCGTCGCGGCGGGGCGAGTTTTGCCAGTCGATGTAGCGTTCGAAGTAGGCCCGGCCGTTGGCGCGGAACCTGGTGGTGATCGGGCCGGGCTCGATCAGCACGACCTCGATGCCGGTGCCGGCCATTTCCAGCCGCAGGGTATCGCTGAAGGCCTCGAGCGCGTGTTTGGTGGCGGCATAGGCGCCGCGCCAGCGCATATAGACCAGACCCAGCGAGGAGGAGCATTGCACGATCCGCCCCGCGCCTTGCGCCCGCATTACCGGGATCACCCGCCGGGTCAGCTCGTGCCAGCCGAAGAAATTGGCCTCGAAGATCGCGCGCAGCCCGTCGGTTGGCAGATCCTCGACCGCGGCGTTCAGCGCATGGGCGCCGTTGTTAAAGAGCGCGTCGAGCCGCCCTCCGGTGGCCGCCAGCACCTGCGCCAGCCCGGTCTCGATGCTGTCGGGGTCGGTGTAGTCGATGCGCGGGCTGTCGAAGCCCTGCGCCCGCAGCCGGTCGCAATCGCGCTGCTGCCGGCAGGCGGCAAAGACGCGCCAGCCGCGCGCGCGCAACGCCTGCGCGGCATCCTGGCCGATGCCCGAGGAACATCCGGTGATGAGAATGGTTTTCTGCATCTCGCGCCGCTTCCTGCCCGTCTTTTGCCTGTCTCCGTCGTGCCGGCGGGCGCCGGAACGGAAGATGCGAAAGCTATGCGGCGAAACCGGTTGGGGTGCAATGCGGCACCGGCGCTTTGCCAGGTGCAGAGATCAATCGGCGCCGGGCGCTGCGGTCAGTCTGCCCGTTTGCCGATCAGCGAGGCCGCGACCCAGCCGATCTGCTGGCCGTTCGCCGTGCGCAGGCGCAGCCAGCCGGTGCCCGACTCGCTCAGCACCTCGACCTTATCGCCGATCTGCAGGCGCGCGATCACCGGGTAGATGGTGCCGGGGCCGTCGCGCATGTTGACCCGCAGTCCCGAGACCTCGCGGATGTCGCGGGCGGGCTCGGCAAAGGGCTCGGCCGCGGGCTTGGTCACGGGGGCGGGTTCGTCCTCGGGCATCTGTGCCGCGGCCTGGTGCAGGCCGGCCGCCCCCTGGGCCAGCGAGGCGAGCTCAAGCCCGGCGCCCAGTCCTGCTGCGCTGCCGTCGCCGGCGGCGAAGCTCAGGCTCTGGCCCAGCCCGGCGCGCAGCTGCTCCAGCCGCGCCGCCTGGTGCGCCTGGGCGGTCATCGTCGGTTCGGCGGCGGCGCCGGTCTGGCGCGGCGCGATCACCGGCTTGGGCTTCAGCGTCACGCTGGCCAGCTGGGTCACCGCCTCCCGTGGCGTCGCGCCGGTCTCGGCGTGCGGCTCGGGCTGCGGCGGACGCATTCCGCGCGGCACGAAGTCGGACCCGCCGCTGAGCTCGTAGAAGGCCCAGGCGAGGAGCAGGAAGGACAGGGCGACGAAACGCGGCATGGCACCTCACGGCAGATCGGGGCGTCGGCTGCCGGCCCGGGGGGCGCGGAGGCGCGGTTTCCGGGCCCGTGTGACCGCCGAGCCATCTTAACCATAGCCGATCGTCCGATTCGTGGCAGCGGGAAGCGGCGGGCGGTTTTCCCCGTCGGGTCCGGCGGGCGGATTGCCGGCGTCGCCGGCGCTTATTCCTGTGGATAGTCGCCCGCCGCGACGCCGGCGCCGCTTTACGCCCGGCGCGCCCCGGCGTATCACCGGATCTATGACCGACGTAATCGACGACCCCAATATGCAGCCGCCCGAGGGTGGCCCCGATGCCGGCAAGGAAACCTCCGAGCCGCTGCGCCGCGCGATCGGCGAGCGCTATCTGACCTATGCGCTCAGCACCATCATGCACCGGGCGCTGCCCGATGCGCGCGACGGGCTGAAGCCGGTGCACCGCCGCATCCTCTATGCGATGCGGCAGCTGCGGCTGGCCTCGAACGGCGGGTTCCGCAAATCCGCCAAGATATCGGGCGACGTGATGGGCAACTATCACCCGCATGGCGACGCCGCGATCTACGACGCGATGGCGCGGCTGGCGCAGGATTTCAACGTCCGCTATCCGCTGGTGGACGGGCAGGGGAACTTCGGCAATATCGACGGCGATAACCCGGCGGCCTCGCGCTATACCGAGGCGCGGATGACCGTGGTGGCCGAGGCGCTGCTTGAGGGGCTGGACGAGGACGCGGTCGATTTCCGCGACAACTACGACGGCACCCTGACCGAGCCGGTGGTGATGCCGGCGACCTTCCCCAACCTGCTGGCCAATGGCGCCAGCGGCATCGCCGTGGGGATGGCGACCAATATCCCGCCGCACAATATCGCCGAGCTCTGCGATGCCTGTCTGCATCTGATCAAGGCGCCCGGCGCCGACGACGACACGCTGCTGAAATATGTCCCCGGTCCCGATTTCCCCACCGGCGGCATCCTGGTCGAGCCGCGCGAGAGCATCGCGCAGGCCTATCGCACCGGCCGCGGCGCGTTCCGGCTCAGGGCGAAATGGGAGGTCGAGGATCTGGGCCGGGGCACCTGGCAGATCGTGATCACCGAGATCCCCTATCAGGTGCCGAAGTCCAAGCTGATCGAAAAGATCGCCGAGCTGATCCAGACCAAGAAGATCCCGATCCTCGCCGATGTCCGCGACGAGAGCGCCGACGACATCCGCCTGATCCTGGAGCCGCGGTCGAAGAACGTCGATCCCGAGGTGCTGATGAACATGATGTTCCGCAACTCGGAT
>JBFXGQ010000101.1:0-10561 GCA_050177915.1 Pseudodonghicola sp.
ACCCCGCCGAGGTCGGCACCACCCCCTTGTTGGTCCGCTCGAAAAGCTTCACCTCCAACTCGGCTTCCAGCGCGGCGACATGGCCGGACAGGGCGGGCTGCGCAATGTTCAGCTTGCGAGACGCGGCCGAGAACCCCTTGGTCCGCAGCACTGCCAGGAAATACTGCAATTGTCGTGAATTCATCTGTCTGTCCTCCCGCTGCAATAGGGAAACGTTATGGAGGTCAGACGCAATCTGTTTTTCGAGAATAGCCAGACAGGGTCGTAGCCTGCCCGGGAATTATTCGGGAGGACCCCATGAATCTGGGACGAGTCGTGCAGCGATCTGCACGCTATTGGGCGGGCTCGCTTGCTGCGGTGGACCGGCGCCGCAGGCTGACCTATGCGCAGCTTGATGCGGAAACGAGCCGTCTGGCCACGGGGCTTATGGCGGCGGGTTTTCCATCCGGCAGCCATGTCGCCATCCAGGCGCCCAATTGCACCGAAATCCTCGCCACCGAGGTGGCCTGTTACCGGGGAGCGATGGTCAAGGTGCCGATCAACGCCCGCCTGTCGGCCGATGAAAGCGTGCATGTCATCAACGACAGTCACGCCGAAGTCATCATCGCCTCGGCGACCCATGCGGCCGCCCTGGCGGACCGTCGTGACGAGATGCCGCGACTGAAGACCATCGTGGCGATCGCGGGCGATGCCGGCGACATGAGCTATGCGCAACTGCTGGCGCTTGGCACGGAAGGGGTCGACAGCCTCGACACCCGGGACTCCACGCTTGCGGTCCTGCACTATACTTCCGGGTCGTCCGGGGTGCTCAAGGCGGCGATGCAAAGCTATGGCAATCGCCGCGCCCTGTTGCGCAAGAACCTGGTGCGCGCCGGCCCGGATGGCGGCTTCAATACCATCGTGGGCCATGTCGGTCCGATCACCCATGCCTCGGGCATGCAGATCCTGTCGAACCTCTATGTGGGTGGGTGCAACGTGCTGTTCGACCGGTTCGACATCCCGGAACTGCTTGCTACCATCGAGAAGGAGCGTATCAACCGCATCTTCTTCGTGCCCACGATGATTTCGCGCATTCTGGCCTCGGGCGAGTTGGGAAAACACGATCTGTCCAGTCTGAACGGCGTTGCCTATGGTGCCGCACCGATGGCGCCCTCGGTGGTCGAGGAAGCGATGGAGGCCTTCGGGCCGATCCTGACGCAGGGCTATGGCGCCGGTGAGACGACATCGACCGTGACCGTCCTGACCGCCGCCGACCATGTCGCCGCGCTGGCCGGCGACCGGTCCAGGCTCGCCAGTTGCGGACGCAGCTATTTCGAGAATGAGGTTCGTGTCGAACGCGAGGACGGTTCCGAGGCCGGGATCGGCGAACACGGAGAGATCGTGGTGCGGGGCCCGGATGTGATGCAGGGGTATTGGAACGCGCCGGAACTGACCGAGGAAGTGCTCAAGGACGGCGCCTATCACACCGGTGACGTGGCGATGGTGGATGGCGAAGGCTATGTCTTCATCGTCGACCGCAAGAAGGACATGATCATCTCGGGCGGTTTCAACGTCTATCCTTCCGAGGTCGAGAAGGTGCTCTATCGTCACCCGGCCGTGTTCGAGGTGGCCGTGATCGGCGTGCCCGACAAGGAATGGGGCGAAGCGGTCAAGGCCGTGGTCGTCACCAAGGATGGGGCCGAGATTTCGTCCGACGTGCTGCAGGAGTATTGCCGGGACAATCTGCCGGGGTTCAAACGTCCTCGCAGCTTTGATTTTGCTCAGGATCTTCCCCGAAATCCGAATGGAAAGATCGTCCGCCGTCAGGTGCGGGACGCCTATTGGGCCAATGCGGAAAGGAAAGTGTGATGCTGGACGAGGCACAAAACAAGCTGCGCGCGCGCGCACTGAGTGATTTCCGTGGCAGCGACAAGGCCCTTGCCGCTGCCGAGCCGCTGATCGATTTTCTCACCGGAGAGATCGCGGCCCTTGAGACCTCCAACGGCATCGACTGGGACACTCCGATCTCGCATGAGCAGTTGCGCAAGGTCTGGAAACGCTCGGCCGAACGCGGCTTCTACTCCTATCTGCTGCCGACGGAACTGGGCGGGCAGGGCCTGTCGGTTGCGGATATCTGCGCGGTGCGCGAAGCTGCGATCATGACCGGTTCGGTTCTGGCGGCGCATGTGCTGGGCGATCTCTCCGGTCCGCCCCGGATCGGGCATCTGTTCAAGCAGACCAACGCCTATCAGATCGAAACCTTCCTCAAGCCGGTGCAATCCGCCGATCTCGCGGTCTGTTTCGCGCTGACCGAGGCCGGAGCCGGTTCCGACGCCGCTTCGATCAAGACCCGCGCCGAGAAGACGGCGGACGGTTATGTGCTGAATGGGGTGAAGCGTTTCATCTCGGGGGGGAGTTTCGCCGATATCGCGGTGGTGCTGGCGGTGACCGACCCCGAGGCCGGATCCTCGGGGATTTCCGCCTTTATCGTGGATTTGCATGCCGAGGGCGCCTCGAAGCGCATGGATTACGAGGTGCTGGCAGGCAAGGGATCCCATGCGGATCTGACGTTCGAGAACGTGCAGGTCCCGGCGGCGAACCTGATCGGCGCCGAAGGCAGCGGTTTCCGCCTTGGGATGGCGCGGATTTCGGTGAACCGGCTGCTGCATTGCTCCACGATGATGGGCTTTGCCCGGCTGGCGCTCACGCTTTCCATCGAGCGGGCGGGTGCGCGCCAGCAGTTCGGCCGCCCCATTGGCAGCTTTCAGGCAATTCAGCACATGCTGGCCGATATGGCGACGGATCTCTACGCGGGACGCGCGATGATGTTCGATGCTGCGCGCCGTCTGGACGAAGGACGCGACATTCGCGCCGAGGCGTCGATGTGCAAGCTTTTCTGCGCCGAGAACGGCTTTCGAATCGCGGATCGGGCGATGCAGGTGCATGGCGGCGTGGGTTTGTTGAAAGGCGGCCCGATCGAGTTCATCTTCCGCAATCTGCGCACCTTCCGGATCGTGACCGGAACCAGCGAGATCCAGAAGAACACGATCGCCAAGGCACTGCTGGATCGGGTCGGCTGATGGCAGGATTTCCGCAACCACTCGCCGGCAAACGGGTCGTCGATCTGTCGCTGCTCTATCCCGGCCCCGCGACGGCGGCGACATTGGCGACCTTCGGCGCCCGTGTGACCAAGGTCGAACCCCCGGACGGGGACCCGACGGAACGGCTGTTCCCGGAGACCTACCGGATGCTGAACCGTGGCAAGACGATCCTTCGGCTCGATCTCAAGACCGACGAGGGGCGCAGCGCCCTGGCAAAGCTGGTCGCGACCGCCGATATCCTGGTGGAAAGCTATCGCCCGGGGGTGCTGGCCCGTCTCGGCATCGGGACCGACTGGCTGCACGCGATTCAGCCCCGGCTGGTGATCCTGTCGATCAGCGGCTATGGCGCGACCGGCCCTTACAAGCATCATCCGGCTCATGACATGACGGTGTTGGGGGTTGCCGGCTATTTCTCGGCGCCGTCGCAGCTTGATGGTGCGATCAGCCGACCGAACATCCGTCTGGCGGATGCGCTGACGGTGAACGCGGCAAGCCTCGCGGCCTTTGTCGCGCTTGCCGAGGCGGAGCGGACGGGAGAGGGGCAGGTCGTCGACACCTCGATCTTCGACGCAACGGCCGCGAGCTGCCTGATGATGGCCCTGACCAAGGGTCACCTTGACGCCGCGCCAGAGGAACAGTCGCAGGTCATGGCCGACAGCGCGCTCTACCCCTGCCGCGACGGGCGGCTGATGGCCATCGCGACGCTCGAGGATCATCTCTGGCGGGAATTCCTGCGCCTCGCGACCCCGGAGGATCACCCGTTGCGGCATACGCGCTTTGCATCGCGGGGCGGGCGTGACGCGTGCAAGCACGCGCTGGCCGCGTTGCTGGGCGATCTCTTCGCCTCTCGCGACCGCGACGATTGGCTGCTGATCTTCGCGGCGGGCACGGCACCGGTCACGCCGGTCTGGCAGGGGGAGGAGATCCTGCACGATTCCCAGATCGCCGCGCGCGGCTCGATCGCGACGTTCCAAGACCAGGGAACAACCGCGCGCTATCCATCCTTCCCGGCCGTGTTCAACGGCTATCGGGATGGAGATGTGCCGGAAACGCGCGGAGAGGCTACAGCGAGGAGCGTCCCCGCGGGGCGATCGGGAACTGGGCCCCGGCCGACCTCGTGAAATCAGCTCACGACGCAAGCCCGTGAGCCTGAGAAAAGCGCGGAAACTCTTGCGGCGCGCCGAATGGAACACCGGAGCCGCACGGAGGGAGCGGGCGCTGTGCGCCCGAAAATACTTGGCCGGGACGGCCCCGCTCCCAAGACCCTGGGTCTACTCTTTGTAGGATGGGTCGAGCCGGTCCAATTTCCGGAGCAATCCCGGCCACGGGTTGTCAACAGCGGGACCGCGTCGCAATTCTTCCTTGATTTCGACCATAATGTCCTCCCCGATCTCAAAAAGATCCTCTCTGTTTTGGGAGGCGAGCACTTGAATGCGGCACGCTTTCGCGAGCGATTCCATTCGGCCAACCGCGTGCCAAGGAAGGACGCCTGCCGTAACCGCGCCGTGGTTGTGCATAATCAGTATGTGGTTGTCACCCAGCGACTCCTTCAGCCCGGGCATGCGCTCTTCCATCGTCTCCACACCGTCATAGAGGTGATAAGAGATGCCGCTTGCGATCAGAAAGGCGGCAGTCTGCGAGCTTGGGAAAAGCTTCTGCTTCCGGGCGGACAGGGCTGCAATCCAGTCGTCGTGCGTGTGCAGAACATAGACTGCGGATTCCGCTGCTTCATGAACGGCCCGCAGCGGATACCAGCCGGGGCGCGAAATTTCGAACGGCGTATCCGTCTGCTTTTCCCCCTCAATCGATATCTTGACCAACGAGGATGCCGTGATTTCTTCGAAGAGGAACCCTTTGGGGTTGAACAAATATGCATCCTCTCCGGGAATGCGCGCGGAGGCAGGGGCCATGACGGTATCATACCAGCCCATAATGGGAATCAGTCGATAGATGGCCGCAAGATTTACGCGCGCCTCCCACTCTGCGTCCGATACCTTTCCCTTCAGGCTCGGGTACTCTATGTCGCCAATCTTCATGAGGGGTCTCCTTCTTTTGCGAGGTGGTTGCGTGGCCGGAATGCGGTCTCTCGAATGCAGCGACCCGACCGAGCGTCGGCGACAGCCACTGACCGTGGCCTCCAGCGCAGGAAAGCTGACGGAGAGGCGACCTTCCAAGCTACGTTCGGGCTACAAAATGCTATGTTAGAAAGATTATGATGCTTCATGAGGAGAACTGCAAGCTAAACATTTAGGCATCGGATCCGCAGGATACCTCATTCAGCGGTCGCGAAGCATGTAGGTTTGGCTTGTTGCCGGGGGCGCCCGTAGTCACGCGCCTCGCCCTCGGACATCCGCCGCCGGAGCTGTCACTCCAGCCCTTCGCCGCGAGGAACGTAACGTCTCTTCTTTCGCGTGGGGCTCGGGAGCGGCTCAGATCTATTTCCTCATAGTAACTTGATATATAATAATAATGTGGAAGGGCGTACGAGGATGGTCTGCTTGCTTCAGGTCGTTGTGTCTCGGGGCGCGGGGGAAGGGTGCTGCGCGTCGGTCGTTCGGCTGCTGAAAAAAGTTTGTGCGCCTCGCGCCTCCGGCGCATCGCCGGAGAGATCTGGGACGCTGCGGGTCCCGGCAGTGGGGGTGCGCAGCACGGCAGCTCGCCCTGCAGGGGCGGGGATTCGCTCTGGCGTTGTTCAAAAATCTTATTTAAGTACGATTTTGGGCGCCCGCCCACACAACTTCCGCGCCAAGAGAGAAGGGCTATGCAAGATGCAAAGTTATGACACGATTGTGGTCGGTGCCGGAATCGCCGGCTTGACGGCAGCGCACCGTCTCCAGCAGGAGGGGAAGAAGGTCCTCGTGCTTGAAGCATCGGATCGGCCGGGCGGACGCATCATGCGTATAAGTCGGAATGACGACATGGCTGAGGCCGGCGGCCAAGGCATTCACTCGAACTACGCCGGCATGTTTGACCTGATCAGGCAATTCGGGCTGCAGGGAGATGTGCGGCAAGTCGGCGGCCCCCTGCAGTTCACGGATCGCAGCGGACGCAAGCGGATCATCAAGCGCAACATGGACATGTTGAAGATGGTCGGTGTGCGTGGAATGTTGGAAAGCGCCTACTTCAAAACGAAATACCAAACATTCGGGAAGAAATTTGCCCCGTTTGAGCTGCTCGATGACGTACCGGCATATGACAATGCGATCGCGTCCGAGGCGTTTTCCGGGTATAGTCGGAATTTCCGCGACTATATTCTCGGGCCACTGATCTATTCGCAGGCAAACACCGCACCGACAGAGACGAATCTCTACTATCTCGCCAATGCTCTTCGCTTGAAGATGACAACAAAAACCTACGGCCTACTGAATGCCAATGCTACCCTCACTGAGGCTATGGCGGGCACGATGGAGGTGCGCTACGAAACGCCCGCGAGTCGGGTCCTGACAACAAACGGCGTTGTGGATGGGGTCGAACTCAGCGACGGGACCGCGGTGAAGGCTCGCCATGTAATCCTGGCCTGCACCGCCGGTGTGGCCGGCCACGTTCTTGGCGAAGAGTTTCCTGAACTGACAGGCTTTCTGTCCGGCTTTACTCACACGCCGATCTTCTTAGTTTACTCTTTCCTCGACCGCCCGCTGCAGGGGAATGTTGGGGCCTATATGCGCGTGCCAGAGAATGACCTGATCTTCCGCATGGCCATCGATCATTCAAAATACGCGCCTCATTTGGTGCCGAGCGGCAAGGGGTTGATTTCGTCTTGGTCCAGCTATCCGGACAGCAAGGACTACCACCGGCTGACCGACGCCGAGATCATCGCCAAGGCCCACGCAGACATGGCGCACTTCATTCCCAATATCGCGAACTGGACAGAAGAGGCACGGGTCGTTCGACACAATTGGGGTATCACCCGGTTCGGGGCCGGGATGCACCGGAAAGTCTTGGACTTCAAGGAAAGAGCAGCACGCATCCCGACCCTTTCCTTCGCAGGGACGGACTACAACAGCATTCACATGGAAAGCGGTGTCATCAGCGGCCATCGGGCAGCAGAGCGCGCCCTTGCCGCAATGTGATTGACGGGGCGGTGGCCACTTCCTTGTGCCACCGCCCCATTTGATCATGCGCGCGCGTTTCGCCCATGTCCCCCCGGAAGGGGTGTAGCGGTCAAAGCGTGCGACCCATCCACTTGTCGGCGATCTTCGCGGCCATCATGGTGATCGGCACATTTGGATTGGCGGATACCAGGTTCGGCATGGCGGAGGCGTCGACGACAGCCAGGCCAGAGACCCCTTTGACGTTCAGATCCGACGTCAAAACCGCATCCGGGCCATCCCCCATCTGGCAGGTGCAAGAGGGATGATAGAGCTGGATCGCTGTGTCGCGGATGAAGTCGTCGATCGCCTTGTCGTCCTTCGGTCTCTCGGTCGGGAAAAGCGCAGCCCCCCGATGTGGCGTCAAGGGGCGCGCTGAGGCGATATTCCACGCATGCTTGAAGCCTTCGCGCATTGCGGCGAGGTCGTCAGGGTGGCTGAGCGAATTGTAGGTGATCTGAGGCCGAACCCTTGGGTCGGGCGAGGCAAGGCGAACATGGCCGCGGCTTTTCTGTCCGGTGAGCTGCACGCGCACCCCCATGGCGTCGTCGTACTTTTTCTTGACGCCAGGAAACCAGATGTCTGCGGTAGGCGGCGCAAGGTTGAGAAAATACTGCAAATCGGGCTGTACAGCCGAGGGCTTCGATTTGGCGAAGCCGACGATTGTCCCTGGCAGGCAGGAGAAGGGCCCGGTTCGCAAGGTCATCGCGCGCAGCATTCCGATTGCGGCACGGTCGAGCCGGAGTGACTTCTGGAAGTGACTTGCATCCTTCCGTGCCCACATCATGAAAATGCCAAGATGATCCTGCAGCCCCCGCCCCACCGGGAGGTCGGCGACCGGCTGGATGCCCATGGTCTTCAAATGCTCAGCCGGTCCGATGCCGGACAGCATAAGGAATTGCGGCGTATTGATTGCCCCCATGCATACGACTGTGCGGACTCGACTTTGCACCTCGATCCGGCGCCCGTTCTTGGTGTAGGCGGCGCCAAGGACGTGCGTGCCATCAAACAGCAACCTGTCAGCGAGCGCGTCGGTCACGACCTCCAGGTTCGGGCGCTTGAGCGCGGGGCGCAGCATCTCACTTGCGGTTGAGGATCTTTGGCCGCCGCGGATCGAATACTGCAACGAACCGAAGCCTTCGGGCTGGGCGCCGTTGTAGTCGGGGGTGCGCTGGAAGCCCGTGGCGGCGACAGCGGAGAACCAGGCATCGTAGGCCGGGTCTTTCATCAAGCCAGGGCGCGCGCCAATCGGGCCGGTTCTGCCGCGGCGAATATCGGTTTCTCCGGACCAGGCTTCTGTAGACTCAAAATAGGGAAGTACTTCGTCGTAGCTCCAGCCCTCAGCGCCACCCTCGACCCAGCGCGCGTAGTCATTAGGGTGCCCTCGGATATGAGCCATGTAGTTGACGGAGCCACCACCGCCGATGACGCGACCATGGGGGATCTCCATCACCCTGCCTCGCAACTCTTCATCCGGTTCGGAAAGGTCGCTCCACAGAAACATCTTCTTGCGCGTCATTTCGCGAATGCCGGTCGGCATCCGTATGTGCGGACTTCGGTCCCAGGGGCCTGCCTCCAGCAATAGCACGCGGAGCTTCGGGTCACGAGACAGCTGTGCTGCAAGTGCGCATCCCGCTGTGCCGCCGCCCAGTACGATGTAGTCATAGATTTCGGGGACGGAGTCCGTCGATGTCATGAATTCCCTCCTGTCGGTTGAGCTGTTGTCGCAACTGTCTTCGTCGCAGGCATCATGTTGCGCTCGAAGGCAATGGGATTTTTCTAAAATCTAATTATTTCTGCGTGCAGTCAAGCGCGTGAGGGTGTAAATTCCTTAGGTATGCGTGTAGAAATTCCTTCTAATAGCATATTTTATAACGTATAAATTGGCAAATCCGCCCTGATGGTTTCGCGGCGCGGGGGGTGAGGTGTGGAGGCAGAGGCGGAGCAAATATCAGTTTTTGATCAGCTTATAGGTTGAAAATTGCTCTATTCCTGAACTATCGCCCCCCTTCCTCGTTGATCCGCTGCGGCGCGACTGTTAGCTCTTGCGGGAACTTCAGGGGGACGAGACGATGCCCAAGGCAGACAGCACGCGCGCAACAAAGGCTCAGGCGGCCGTTCGCCCCAAGGCCTCCAAGCGAAAGAGTCGCTCCCCCAGCGTCGAGCATCAGGCGCGCCAGCCCGTGCAGAGCCGGAGCCTTGCGAGGTTTGAGCTAATCCTTCGAACCTTCGACGAGATGCTGATGACGTCAAGCATCGAGGATATCAGTTTTTACGACATCGCCGAGCGGGCGGAGGTGTCGCCCGCCTCGATCAGCTACCTCTTCCCCACAATGGGCGCTCTCCGGGTGGAGGCACTGCGGCGGCAGCTGAGCCATATCGCGAAGCTCCACGAGGCCCGGCGGGTGCAAAATGGTGGGAGTCAAAGAATTACCTGGCAGGAGGGTGCGCGCGCAAATCTGGAGTATTACCGCGACTATCTGCACGCCAACCGAAACGTCGCTGAAATCCTTATGGGGCCGATTCCCAACCAGGAAATCCGTCGCGCCTGCATCGAGGAAAACGACAAGTTGGCCCAGACGCGCGTGGCAGAGTTCGAAAAGCGATACATTCTGCCGCCCCTGCCTGGCCTGAAGCAGGCGTTTTCCTATTGCCACGAGTGCGTCGATACACTTTGGGCCCGATCCTATGCACAGGAGGCGAGGATAACGGATGAGATATTTGAGGCGACGTACCGCCTGGAGATCGCCTATCTGAGGACACTCCTGCCTGAGATCCTCACCTGGCGAGAAGATGTAGAAGGGGAGGCTCTGGACGGGGATGTGGGTGCGGCGGAATAGTTGCCGCACCCAGTCAAGTTCAGCCCTGCGCGGCAACCAGCATGATTTCAACCATGCAGGTGGAGGCCAGCGCCCCGCCAACGCAGGTTCGGAGGGGCCAGCCGGACGGATCTGCGCCAATCCAGTCGGCCCAGGCCGCATCAAACTCTGCCTTCAGGCCCATGTCGCTCAGGTGGATCGTTGCATTGATGATGCGCGTCCGGTCGCTGCCGAGGTCGGTCAGTAGGCTGTCGAGCCGCGCAAAGACGTTCTTTGCCTGCTCCGTCATAGTGGGGGCGAGTTTATAGTCCACGGCGGCCACATAAGCCAGTCCGCCATGAGCAATGCCCGGAACCCGGCCGGCAAAACGATGGGGCAGGCGGTCGATGTCACTCATATTTTTCTCCTTGTTCTCATGTCAAAGAAAGATTGATGTGCCGTCCCAGTTCGTAACCATCCGGCGTAGGCCGCGGTCGCTGGCGTCTCTCAGATCGTAGGCTTGGGTTTGCGGGGCCGCAGGGCCCATTTCTTCGCAAGCCGATCGAAGCGTTCGATGATGCTGTCGATCCCGGCA
>JBFXGQ010000102.1:0-10316 GCA_050177915.1 Pseudodonghicola sp.
GTCTGTGCCTGTGGCATGGGGGGCGATGGATCCTCATTTGCTTCGATCATCAAAGTAATGATCCTGGCAAAAACTTCAACGTGCAAAAGTAAAAATCTGAAAACTGTGCGAAAAATGGCCGTTTTCAGCCTGTTTTGCTAAGGTGAAGGCGGGGGTATGATTAGAATCATTTAAGTATTTTGGTGTCCTCCATGCCTGTTGAAGCGTGGATCGCGCTCTGCCATCATGGTCTTCGGTATCGCGCAGGAGGGCGAATGGACCGGACCGACATCAGCTTGATCGCCTTGCGCCGGATCCTCCGGGCGACCGAGCTTTACGGGCGCGAGCTGGCGCAGGCGGCGGGGCTGACGGCGGTGCAGTTCCGGGTGCTTCAGGTGGTGGGCGAGCGCGGCCAGTGCACCGCCACCGAGATCTCGCAGCGCATGGGGGTGTCGCAGGCCACGGTGACCTCGCTGGTGGACAAGCTGGTGCGTCAGGGCATGGTGGAGCGGCAGCGCTCGGACCGGGATCGGCGCCAGACCAATATCGTGATGACGGAAAAGGGGCGCGCGACCATCGCCAGCGCGCCCGATGCGCTGCAACAGCGCTATGTCCGCAAGTTCGAGGCGCTGGAGGATTGGGAGCAGGCGATGCTGGTCGCGGCGCTGGAACGGGTGGCCTCGATGCTGGACGCCGGCGATATCGATGCCTCGCCGGTGCTGGACACCGGCGATCTGGCCGAGACCGGCTAGCGGGCCGGCTAGCGGACTGGCCGCAACCGTGCCGCGCCGACGGCGCTGAGCGCCACCATCGCCGCTGCCGTCCCGAGGCAGAGCGGCAGGCCGCCCAGCTGATAGCTGAGCCCCGACAGCAGCGTGCCCAGCAGCCGGCCGGCGGCATTGGCCATGTAGTAGAAGCCCACGTCCATGGTCACCCGGCTGTCCTCGGCGAAGGCCAGGATCAGGTAGGAATGCAGCGCCGAAGTCACCGCGAAGAGCGCGCCGAAGACCAGCAGGCCCGCCACCAGCAGGATGGTCAGCCACAGCGCGGGGGCACCGGCCACCAGCGCGGCTGCGGCCAACGCCAGCGGTACCGGCAGCAGCGCCAGCGCCCAGTGGCGGGCGGCGGCGACCATGGCGGCCTCGCCCCGCGCCTTTGCCCGCAGCAGCCGCGGCGCGCCGGCCTGCACCGCGCCGTAGAGGATGATCCAGAGCGCCATGAAGCTGCCGATCAGGAAGAAGGCGCTGCGATTGCCCGCCTCGGTCCCGTCCGACAGCACCGCGTAGAAATAGATCGGGATGCCGACCACGAACCAGACGTCGCGGGCACCGAACAGGAAGACGCGCGAAAAGCTCAGCCAGTTGATGTTGCGGTTCTTCGAGAAGACCTCGCGGAACTTGGCGTCCTTGCGGCCGGTGGGCAGGCCCGGCGGCATGCCGATCAGCACCGCGATCAGGATCGCCGCCAGAACGCCGGCCATGCCCAGCACTGCCGCATGGAACCCCGCGAGCGCCAGCAGCGCCGCGCCCAGCAGGAAGCCGACGCCCTTCACGGCGTTCTTCGACCCGGTCAGCAGCGCCACCCAGCGGAAGAGGCCACCGTCGCCCTTGGGCGCCAGCAGCTTGACCGCCGACTTGGCGCTCATCTTGGCCAGATCCTTGGCGACGCCCGAGGCGCCCTGCACCAGCATCACATAGACGACCGAAAGCGAGACCGCCCAGCCGGGATCGAGCCGCGCCAGCGCCAGCAGGGCGGCGACCTGCAGCGCCAGCCCGGCGTAGAGCGTCGAGGTCAGCCCGAAGCGCGCCGCGATCCAGCCGGCCGACAGATTGGTGACCACCCCCGCGATCTCGTAGAGCACGAAGAGATAGGCCAGCTGCACCGGCGAGAATCCCAGCGTGTGGAAGTGCAGCAGCACCAGCATCCTGAGCGCGCCGTCGGTCAGCATGAAGGCCCAATAGGCCGCCGTCACCGCCGCATAGGCGGCGAGGCTGCGATCGCTGGCGGCCAGGCTCACAGGCTGTTCCCCACCATCAGAGCGACGTCGACCAGCCGGTTGGCATAGCCCCATTCGTTGTCGTACCAGGCGTAGATCTTCACCTGGGTGCCGTTGATCACCATGGTCGAGGGCGCGTCGATGATGCTGGAGCGCGGATCGTTGGTGTAATCGGCGCTGACCAGCGGCCGGGTCTCGTAGCCGAGGATGCCGGAAAGCTCGCCTTCGGCGGCGGCCTTGAACAGCGCGTTGACCTCCTCCGCCGTGGTCGCGCGCTCCACCTCGAAGACGCAATCGGTGATCGAGGCGTTGAGCAGCGGCACGCGGACGGCATGGCCGTTCAGTTTCCCCTTCAGCTCCGGGTAGATCAGCGTGATCGCGGTGGCGCTGCCGGTGGTGGTGGGGATCAGCGAGGTCAGCGCCGAGCGCGCGCGGCGCAGGTCCTTGGCCGGCCGGTCGACCATGGTCTGGGTGTTGGTGACATCGTGGATCGTGGTGATCGAGCCGTGCTTGATGCCCAGATTCCCGTGGATCACCTTGACCACCGGGGCGAGGCAGTTGGTGGTGCAGCTGGCGGCAGTGACGATCCGGTGCTGGGCCGGATCGTAGATGCCGTCATTGACGCCATAGACGATATTGGCGGTGGGCCCGTCCTTGACCGGGGCGGAGACCACGACCTTTTTCACCCCCGCCGCGAAATAGGGGGCGAGCTTGGTCTCTGTCTTGAAGGCGCCGGTGCAGTCGATCACCACATCGACGCCGTCCAGCGGCAGGTCTTCCAGCCGGGCGCACTGATGCACCGGCAGGCGGGTGCCGTCGATGGTGACGCCGGTCTCGTCATGCGAAAACGCGGCGGGCCAGCGGCCGTGCACGGAATCGAATTCCAGCAGATGCGCGTGCATCTCCGGATCGCCCGTCTTGTCGTTGATCCAGGCGATCTCGGCGCCGCGCTCCAGCAGCGGGCGCAGCGCCAGCTTGCCCATCCGGCCCAGCCCGTTCAGCGCATAGGTGGTCATGCGACTTCCCCTTCGGAACTGGCGATATCGTCGATCGCGGCCTGCAGAGAGATGCGGTCCAGCGTGTCCAGCGGCAGCGCGGCAAAGGCGCGGATACGGTTTTTCAGCGCGCCATAGGCCTGCTGGAAGGCGAGCCGTTTTTCGGCGTCGGTGCCCTCGGCCTTGACCGGATCGGGCATGCCCCAATGGGCGCTCAGCGGCTGGCCTTCCCAGGTCGGGCATTCCTCGTTCGCGGCCTGGTCGCAGACGGTGAAGACGAAATCCATCACCGGGGCGCCGGGGCCCTGGAATTCGCCCACGTTCTTGGCGCGCAGGTCGGTGATGTCGTGCCCCTTGGCGGCCAGCAGGCTGACGGCGAAGGGGTTCAGTTCGGAATAGGGGCGGGTGCCGGCGGAATAGACATTGAACCGGTCGCCCGCCTCGCTGCGCAGCAGCGCCTCGGCGAAGATCGAACGGGCGGAATTGCCGGTGCAGATGAACAGGACGTTGTATTTGCGGTGGGCCATGGTCGGGGCTCCGTTGGGGCAGGAGGAGGCGAGGGGCGGGCACAGATCGGGCCGGCCCCGGCAGCAATCGTTCAGCAGGTATCCCATCAGCCGTTGCAGCGCCTGGGTATCGGCGCGGTAGCGTAGCGAGGTTCCATGACGCTCCTGTGTCGCCAGCCCGGCCTCCAGCAGGGCGGAGAGATAGACCGAATTGGTGCTGGCCTTGAGGCCGAGCGCGGCAGCGATCTCTCCGGCCGGCACCGCGTCGGGATAGCGGCGCATCAGCAGGCGGAACACTTGCATCCGCTGCGGGTGGCTGAGGGTGGCGAGTTGGGTGAGCGATTCTTTTTCCATATTTCATGAATGTATGAAATTTAAATCCGGCGCAAGTCCGCTTTTGCCGATGCACCGCTCTGCGCCCGGTTGACGGGGCCGGATGGACGGGCGACATCGGTAGAACGTCGCGGAGGGCATGGCATGGATGGACAGGAGATCGCAGAGGCGGGCGCCCGCCTGTTGGGCGACACGCTGGACAGCTGGCGCGCGGTGGCCGGCGGCGACCTGAGCGCGGTGGTCCGGCTGCGGCTGGCTTCGGGGCTGGAGGCGGTGGTCAAGACCGGCCCCGACCCGCGCGCCGAGGCCGCCATGCTGACCGCGATTCGCGCCGCCGATGTGCCGGCGCCGCGGGTGCTGGCGGTCTCCGGTCAGGTGCTGGTGCTGGAGGCGCTGGAGGAGGCCGGCGGGCTCTCCTCTGCCGGCTGGCGCGAGCTGGGCGAGGCGCTGCGCCGGCTGCACGAGGTCACCGGCATCGCCTACGGCTGGGAGCGGGACTATGCCTTCGGTGCGCTGGTGATCCACAACGCGCCGTGCGACACTTGGCCCGAATTCTGGGCCGAGCGGCGGCTGCTGGCGGGGATCGGCGCGCTGCCCGCCGCCCCGGCGCGGCGGCTGGAGCGGCTGGCGAAGGATCTGCCGCAGCGGCTGCCCGCCGCGCCGGCGCCGGCGCTGCTGCATGGCGATCTCTGGGCCGGGAACGTGCTGGCGGCGGACGGGCATCTGCAGGGGGTCATCGACCCGGCCTGCTACTGCGGTCATGCCGAGGTCGATCTGGCGATGCTGCGGCTGTTCGGCAGTCCCGGCGGCGGCTTCGCGGCCGGTTATGGCCCGCTGGAGCCGGGAGCGGAGGCGCGGCTGCCGATCTATCAGCTGTGGCCCGCCATCGTTCACCTGCGGCTGTTCGGCGGCGGATATGCCGGGCTGCTGGACCGGCTGCTGAAACAGGCAGGGGTCTAGGGCGCGCCCGCAGGGGCCGGCGCGCCGCAGTGTGGGGGCAAGCGCCTCAGGCGGTCAGGGTCGCCTCGTAGCCCGCATCGCTCAGGGTCTTGGCGATGGCCTCGGCGCTGAGCTGGCTGGTCACCTCGACGCTGCGGCCGGGCAGGTCGCAGGTGATATCGGCGGTCGGATCGGCCGCCTTGACCGCCTGTTCGATCGCGGCGGTGCAGTGGCCGCAGCTCATTTCGGGAACGCTGAATTTCATCTTGCGGGATCCTCTGTCTTGTCTTCCGGGTCTTGTCTGCTGGGGCGTCTTGTCCCGCACAGACCCTGAGAGGCTCCGGCGGGGGAAGGTCAAGCGGGAAATCGGCGGAAAAGAAAATTCGCATCCTGCCCTTGACCCTCCAGCCGCTGGAACCATTATCTGAGGTGCGAAACCAGAGCAGGGGGGAGTGACCCATGGCCGGATCGCAGCATATCAATCTGTCTGTCGAAGGGATGTCCTGCGCCTCCTGCGTGGGACGTGTCGACCGGGGGCTCAGCGCGGTGCCCGGGGTGCATGACGTGTCGGTCAACCTTGCCAGCGAAACCGCGCGGATGGATCTGGACCGGCCCGAGGCGCTGGGCGAGGTGGTCGCCGCGCTCGACAAGCTGGGCTATCCGGCGCGTCGCGCGGTGGTGACGCTGAATATCGCCTCGATGTCCTGCGCCTCTTGCGTCGGGCGCGTCGACAAGGCGCTGGCGGCGCTGCCGGGCGTGCTGGAGGTCAATGTGAACCTCGCCTCGGAAACCGCCACGGTACAGTATCTTGAGGGGGCGGTGACGCCGGCCGATCTGATCGCCGCCGCGACAGCCATCGGCTATCCCGCCACGCTGGCGCAGGCCGATGCCGCCGAGGATCGCGGCGCCCGCAAGGAGGCGGAGGCGCAGCAGATCGCGCGCAAGGCGATCTTCGCCGCCGTTCTGGCGCTGCCGGTCTTCGTGATCGAGATGGGCGGCCATGTGGTGCCGGCCTTCCATCACCTGATCGCCGCCACCATCGGCCAGCAGACCAGCTGGATGCTGCAATTCGTGCTGACCACGGTGGTGCTGATCGGGCCGGGGCGGGTGTTCTACGCCAAGGGCGTTCCGGCGCTGCTGCGCGGGGCGCCGGACATGAACAGCCTGGTCGCGGTGGGCACCGGGGCGGCCTATCTCTATTCCGTGGTGGCGACCTTCCTGCCGGGGCTGCTGCCGGTCGGCCTGCGCGCGGTCTATTTCGAGGCCGCCTCGGTCATCGTCGTGCTGATCCTGGTCGGCCGGTTTCTCGAGGCGCGTGCCAAGGGGCGCACCGGCGCCGCCATCCGCAAGCTTCTGGGGCTGCAGCCGCGCACCGCGCAGGTGCTGCGCGACGGCGAGCCGGTCGAGGTGGCGATCGAGGCGATCGGCGCCGGCGATATCCTGGTGGTGCGCCCGGGCGAGCGGATCGCCGTCGATGGCGAGGTGACCGAGGGCGGCAGCCATGTCGACGAGAGCATGATCACCGGCGAGCCGGTGCCGGTCGCCAAGGCGGTGGGCGATACCGTCACCGGTGGCACGGTGAACGGCGCCGGCAGCTTCCGGGTCCGCGCCACCCGGGTGGGGGCGGATACGGTGCTGGCCCAGATCATCCGCATGGTAGAACAGGCGCAGGGCGCCAAGCTGCCGATCCAGGGGCTGGTGGACCGGATCACCCTGTGGTTCGTGCCGGCGGTGATGGCGGTGGCGTTGCTGACCGTCGCGGTCTGGCTGATCGCCGGCGCCGATCCGACGCTGGCGCTGGTCGCAGGCGTCTCGGTGCTGATCATCGCCTGCCCCTGCGCCATGGGTCTGGCGACGCCGACCTCGATCATGGTGGGCACCGGGCGGGCGGCCGAGATGGGGGTGCTGTTCCGCAAGGGCGATGCGCTGCAGCAGCTGTCGGGGGTGAGCGTGGTGGCGCTGGACAAGACCGGCACGGTGACCGAGGGCCGGCCCGAGCTGACCGATCTGGTACTGGCCGAGGGGTTTGACCGCGCCGAGGTGCTGGCCCTGGTCGCGGCGGTCGAGGCGCGGTCGGAACATCCGGTCGCCGAGGCGATCGTGCGGGCCGCCCGCGCCGAGGGGGTGGCGCGTCACGAGGCCGAGGATTTCGTGTCGATCACCGGCTATGGCGTGCGGGCCCGGGTCGACGGGCACGAGGTGCTGGTGGGCGCCGACCGGCTGATGACGCGGGCGGCGATCGAGATCGGGGCGATGACTGCGGCCGAGGGGCGGCTGGCGGCGCGCGGGCGCACGGCGCTCTTTGCCGCCATCGACGGCCGGATCGCCGCGGTGATCGCGGTGGCCGACCCGGTGAAACCGGGCAGCGTCGCCGCCATCGCCGCGCTGCACCGGATGGGGCTGGCGGTCGCCATGATCACCGGCGACAAGCGCGAGACGGCAGAGGCCATCGCGCGCGAGACCGGCATCGACACCGTGGTCGCCGGCGTGCTGCCCGAGGGCAAGGTGGCCGCTCTGGCCGATCTGAAGGTCGGCGGCGGGCTGGCCTTCGTCGGCGACGGCATCAACGACGCGCCGGCGCTGGCACATGCGGATGTCGGCATCGCCATCGGCACCGGCACCGATGTCGCCATCGAATCCGCCGATGTGGTGCTGATGTCGGGCGACCTGCGCGGCGTGGTCAACGCGGTGCAGATGTCGCAGGCCACCATGCGCAACATCCGGGAGAACCTGTTCTGGGCCTTCGGCTATAACACCGTGCTGATCCCGGTGGCGGCCGGGGTGCTGTACCCGAGCTTTGGTCTGCTGCTGTCGCCGATGCTGGCGGCGGGGGCGATGGCGCTGTCCTCGGTCTTCGTGCTGTCGAACGCGCTGCGGCTGCGGCGGGTGGCCCCGGCGATGGCGGAGGAGGGCGGCGGCGGCGGCGCGCCGCGTGCCGCAGCGGCGCCGGTGGCGGCGGAATAGGGGGATCGGGGATGAACATCGGGGACGTGTCGCGCCGCTCCGGCCTGCCGGCCAAGACCATTCGCTATTACGAGGACATCGGGCTGATCCAGCCGCTGCGCAGCCCCAACGGCTATCGCAGTTTCCGCGCCAGCGACCTGCACAAGCTGGCCTTTCTGGGCCGGGCCCGGGCGCTGGGCTTCACCATCGAGGATTGCCGCACCCTGATGGCGCTTTACCAGGACGACAGCCGCGAGAGCGCCAATGTGAAGCGGGTGGCCGAGCATCACCTGCAGCGGATCGACGACAAGATCGCGCAGCTGCAATCCATGCGCGCCACGCTGGCGCACCTGGTGTCCTGCTGCGCCGGCGACGACCGCCCCGATTGCCCGATCCTGGACGATCTGGGGGCGGCAGAGGCCGGCTGCGGTCCGGCCACGGGCTGAGGTGCGCCTGCCGGTGTCCCGGCAGGCGGCTTCTGTTCACTTCCGTTTGAAGGCGTCCTGCAGCGCCGCCCCCAGCGCGCCGGTCTGCGATCCGCCCTTGGGGCTGGCGGACATGGCGCCGCGCGGCTTGCCCTTGGGGGCCGCCTTGGCGCCGCCGTTGCCGGGCCCGCGCGCGTTGCGCTCCTCGCGGGCGCTGGCGCCGCCATCCTTGCGCATGGTCAGGCCGATGCGCTTGCGCGGCACGTCGACCTCGACCACCGTGACCTTGACCACCTGACCGGCCTTCACCACCTCATGCGGGTCCTTGACGAAGCGGTCGGCCAGCTGGCTGACATGGACCAGCCCGTCCTGATGCACGCCGATGTCGACGAAGGCGCCGAAGGCCGCGACGTTGGTCACCGTGCCCTCCAGCACCATGCCGGGGCGCAGGTCGGTGATCTCTTCCACCCCGTCGGCGAAGCTGGCGGTGACGAAGCTGGGGCGCGGGTCGCGGCCGGGTTTCTCCAGTTCCGAGAGGATGTCGCGCACCGTCGGCAGGCCGAAATTCTCCTCGACGAACTGCTCGGCCCGCAGGCCCTTGAGCGCGCCCTCGTTGCCCATGATCTGGCGGATGTCGCGGCCGCAGGCGGCGACGATCTTGCGCGCCACGCCATAGGCCTCGGGGTGCACCGCCGAGGCGTCGAGCGGTTCCTTGCCGTCGCGGATGCGCAGGAAGCCGGCGCATTGCTCGAAGGCGCGCGGGCCGAGGCGCGCGACCTTCAGCAGCTCCTTGCGCGAGGTGAAGGCGCCGTTGATGTCGCGATGCGTCACCACCGCCTCGGCCAGCCCGGGCCCGAGGCCGGAGACATGCGCCAGGAGCGGCGCCGAGGCGGTGTTGAGATCGACGCCGACGGCGTTCACCACATCCTCGATCACCGCCTCAAGTGACTTGCCCAGCTTGTGCTGGTCGACATCGTGCTGGTACTGGCCGACGCCGATGGATTTCGGCTCGATCTTGACCAGTTCGGCCAGCGGGTCCTGCAGCCGCCGCGCAATCGACACCGCGCCGCGCAGGCTCACGTCCAGATCGGGGAATTCCCGCGCGGCCAGCTCCGAGGCGGAATAGACCGAGGCGCCGGCCTCGCTCACCACCACCTTGGTGGGGGCTTTGACGCTGGCGGGCAGCAGTTTCAGCGTATCGGCCACCAACCGTTCGGTCTCGCGGCTGGCGGTGCCGTTGCCGATGGCGATCAGTTCCACCCCGTGCTGGGCAATCAGCCGCAGGAGTGCCGCCTGGGCGCCGCGCATATCGTTCTTGGGCTGGAAGGGATAGAGCGTGTCGGTCGCCACCAGCTTGCCGGTGGCATCGACCACCGCCGCCTTGACGCCGGTGCGGATGCCGGGATCGAGCCCCAGGGTGGGCCGCGCGCCCGCCGGCGCCGCGAACAGCAGGTCCTTGAGGTTGCGGGCGAAGACGGCGATCGCCTCTTCCTGCGCGCGGGCGCGCAGATCGCCCATCAGGTCGACCATCATGGTCAGGCTCAGCTTGACCCGCCAGGTCCAGCCGGCCAGCTTGCGCAGCCACTGGTCGCCGGCGCCGTTGCCGCGGGTCTCCAGATAGGAGGCGACGATGGTCTCGGCCCGCGCCGCGCCGGTTTCCGGCTCCGGCGCGATGTCGAGGGTGACCACGCCTTCCTTCTGGGCGCGCAGCATCGCCAGCGCCCGGTGCGAGGGCACCTTGGACCAGGCCTCGGAATGGTTGAAATAGTCCGAGAATTTGGCGCCGGCCTGTTCCTGCCCCTCGATCACCTTGGCGGTGAGCAGCGCCTCTTTCTGCATGAACTCGCGCAGGTCGCCCAGCAGCTGGGCATTCTCGGACAGCCCCTCGGCGATGATGTCGCGGGCGCCGTTCAGCGCGTCCTTGGTGGTGGGCACGGCTTCGGTGAGGAAGCCCGCGGCCAGCGCCTCGGGGTCGGCGGCGCGGTCGGCCAGAATGGCCTCGGCCAGCGGCTCCAGCCCGTTCTCGCGGGCGATCATCGCCTTGGTGCGCCGCTTGGGCTTGTAGGGCAGATAAATGTCCTCGAGCTGCGCCTTGGTCTCGGCGCGCACGATGGATTTCGCCAGCTCGTCGGTCAGCTTGCCCTGATCGCGGATCGAACCCAGGATCGTCTCGCGCCGCGCCTCAAGCTCGCGCAGATAG
>JBFXGQ010000103.1:0-10228 GCA_050177915.1 Pseudodonghicola sp.
GTAGGTCACATGGGCATTGGCGCGGGCCACCATCACCTCGCCGGTCTCGATCGGCTGGCGCAGGGTTTCCAGCACCGCGCGGGAAAATTCGGGGAATTCGTCGAGGAAGAGCACGCCGTTATGCGCCAGGCTGATCTCGCCCGGCCGGGCGCTGCGGCCGCCGCCGACGATGGCGGCCATCGAGGCGGTGTGATGCGGTTCGCGGAACGGTCGGGCGCGGCTGATACCGCCTTCCTCCAGCACGCCGCAGAGCGACTGGATCATCGAGGTTTCCAGCGCCTCGGCCGGGCTGAGCGGCGGCAGCAGCCCGGGCAGGCGGGCGGCCAACATCGACTTGCCCGATCCCGGCGTGCCCACCAGCATCAGGTGGTGGCGGCCGGCGGCGGCGATCTCCAGCGCGCGCTTGGCGCGTTCCTGCCCCTTGACGTCGCTGAGATCGCGGTCGGGCGGCGGCATCTGCACCTCGCCGGGTTCGGCGGCGGCGATCGCCGCCTGTCCGGTGGCATGGCGGATCACCGCGCCCAGATCCTCCGCCCCGATCACCTGGCAATGGCCGACCCAGGCGGCCTCGGCGCCGCAGGCGGCGGGGCAGAGCAGGCTGCGGTCCTCCTCCGCCGCGGTCATCGCGGCGGGCAGGGCGCCCGGCACCGGGATCAGCCGGCCGTCCAGCGACAGCTCTCCCATCGCCACGGCGGTTTCCGCCGCGTCGTCGGGGATGATACCCAGCGCGGCCAGCAGCGCCACCGCGATGGGCAGGTCGAAATGGCTGCCCTCCTTCGGCAGGTCGGCGGGCGAGAGGTTGACGGTGATGCGCTTGGCCGGCAGCGCGATGGCCAGCGCGCTGAGCGCGCTGCGCACCCGGTCGCGGGCCTCGGACACCGCCTTGTCGGGCAGGCCGACGATGGCGAAGGCCGGCAGCCCGGGGGTGACGGCGCATTGCACCTCGACCAGCCGGGCCTCGACCCCCTGAAAGGCGACGGTATAGGCGCGTGAGACCATGGGGCAGAGCCTGTGTGACCGGGGCGATCTCCTATCGCTAGCGGTGGCGTGGTTGAAAAACGGTTAACGGCGCCGCGAGGGGCGCCGTTGCAGGGGAGGGGGATGAGGGGCGGGATCAGTCCGCGATTGGCCAGTCGGTGGCAGCCAGGTCGCAGGCGTAGGGCTCGGGGTCATAGGCGATCTCTTGCGCCTGCGCCCGCCAGCTGCGTACCGCCGGGTCGGACAGCAGCCGCATCGCATAGCTGCGGGCAGACGCGCTGACCGGCAGGTCATAGCCGATCAGCCGCGCCGCCACCGGGGTGTAGAACACATCGGCCAGCGAATAGGCGCCGAACAGCCAGCCGTCCTGCGCGCCCGAGACGCTGCGCGCATGGGTCCACAGGGTTTCGAGCCGGTCGAGATCGGCCTGAACTGCCCCGGACGGTTCGAACCCCTGGTACTGCCGCTGCAGCTGCATCGGACAGGCGCCGCGCAGGGCGGTGAAGCCGGTCGCCATCTCGGCACAAAGCCAGCGGGCGGTGGCCCGCGCGGCGGCATCGGCGGGCCAGAGGCCGGCCTCGGGGTGGCGTTCGGCGAGCGTTTCGGCCATCGCCAGCGTCTCGCCCACCACGGTGCCCTCGGGGGTGCGCAGCACCGGCACCAGACGGGCGGGCGCCAGCGGCGCCAGCTCCTGGGCCATGGTGCCGGTATAGAGACCCACCATATGCAGGCGGCAGGGGAGGCCGAATTTCTCAAGCATCAGCCAGCCGCGCAGCGACCAGCTGGAATACATCCGGTCGCCAATATAAAGATCATAGCTCATGCCAGCCATCCTAGACCGGGCAAGCCGCTGGGGTGAAACGACATTTCGTGACGGCTGGCGTCACGGGCGGTGATTGATCCGGCCCAGTTGCCAGCCGCTGCCGGTATGGGTCAGCTCGGTCAGCGACAGGTTGTCGATGCGCTGGCCGAAGGCCTCCACCGCCGGGATCGCCAGCGCCCGCTGGATCTGGCACAGGATCAGGCCGAAATGCGCCACCACCACCAGATCGGTGCCGGGATGGGCGGCGATCAGCGCGTCGATGCCGGCATCGGCGCGGGCGCGCAGATCGTCCCAGCTTTCGCCCTGCGGCGGCCGCACCGCGCCGGGATGCTCCCAGAAGGCGCGGATGTGCGCGGGGTCCTCGGCCTCGATCTCGGCATAGCGGCGCAGCTCCCAGGCGCCGAAGTTCATCTCGCGCAGCCGGGGATCGTGGGGCAGGCGGGGGCGGGGGCCCTGGATCGCATCGGCGGTGGCAGCAGCGCGGCTGAGGTCCGAGGAGATCACCCGCGCCGCGGGCGGCAGATGCGCCGACAGCCGGTCGAGCGCGGCGCGATCGGACAGATCGGCGGGCAGATCGGACCAGCCGACCATGGATTTGGCATGGGTCGGCCCGTGGCGGACCAGATGCAGGCGGGTGGTGGTCATGGCAGGTCTCCCTTCAGCACATTCGGCAGGCCGGCGACGACCTGCACCGCCAGATCGGCCTGCCGCGCCAGCGCGATATTGAGCCTGCCCTGCGCCTCGCGGAAGCGGCGCGACAGCGCGTCGGCGGGCACGATGCCTTGCCCCACCTCGTTCGACACCACGATGACCGGCGCCCGGCAGGCGGCGAGGGCGACCAGCAGATCCGCCTGCGCCGCGTCCAGATCGCGCTCGGCCATCATCTGGTTGCCCAGCCAGAGCGTGGCGCAATCGAACAGGCACACGCAATCGTGATCAAGGCCCGCCAGCACCGGGGCGGGGTCCAGCGGCGCCTCGTGGGTGGTCCAGTCGGGCCCCCGCCGGGACCGGTGACACCTGATTTTATCGGACATTTCCCGATCAAGAGCTTGTGAGGTGGCGAGGTAGTGCTTTGCTCTTCCGGCGCTTTCCGTCAGCGTCTCGGCGAATTCCGATTTGCCCGAGGCGGCGCCGCCGAGTATGAATGTGAGTCTGGGAAACATGTTTTGCCTTTTGTGATCCGTCCGGCCCGGGATGCGTAACACGAACAGGAGTTAAGGCAAGACACGCCGCCGAAGACCTTGAAAGGTGAAGGGGGAAGACATGGCACTTGATCTGACCGAAAACACCTCGCTGTCCCGCCAGGCGATGAAGGCCGAGCTGCTGGACGCGGAAACCGAGCTGGCGCTGGCCTATGCCTGGCGCGACCACCGGGACGAGGCGGCGCTGCACCGGTTGATCACCGCCTATATGCGGCTGGCGATCTCGATGGCGTCGAAGTTCCGCCGCTACGGCGCGCCGATGAACGATCTGATCCAGGAGGCCGGGCTGGGGCTGATGAAGGCCGCCGACAAGTTCGACCCCGACCGCGGGGTGCGGTTCTCGACCTATGCCGTCTGGTGGATCAAGGCGAGCATTCAGGACTATGTCATGCGCAACTGGTCGATGGTGCGCACCGGCTCGACCTCGGCGCAGAAGTCGCTGTTCTTCAACATGCGGCGGGTGCAGGCCAAGCTGGAGCGCGAGGCCAGCGCCGGCGGCGAGGTGCTGGACCGCCACCAGCTGCACCAGATGATCGCCTCGGAGATCGGCGTGCCGCTGCGCGATGTCGAGATGATGGAGGGCCGGCTGTCGGGCAGCGACTTTTCCCTCAACGCGGTGCAGGCCGCCGACGAGGATGGCCGCGAATGGATCGACACGCTGGAGGACGACAGCGCCCAGAGCGCCGAGATCGTCGAGGACAGCCACGACACCGCGCAGCTGCGCGAATGGCTGGTGGTGGCGATGCAGTCGCTGAATGCGCGCGAACGGCTGATCGTGCGCGAACGCAAGCTTCGCGAGGAACCGCGCACGCTGGAAAGCCTGGGCCAGGAGCTGGGGCTGTCCAAGGAACGGGTGCGGCAGCTGGAGGCCGGCGCGTTCCAGAAGATGCGCAAGAGCCTTGAGGCGCAGTCGGAAGAGGTGCAACACTTCTTGTCATGAAGACCTTTCTGACTGGCTGGGGCCTGGCCCTGACGCTTCTGGCCGCTCCCTCGTGGGCGGCCTCTTTGCCCGAGGCGACCCGCGATGCGATGACGCGCGCGGATGTGGTGCTGCTGGGCGAGATCCACGACAACCCGGCGCATCACATGGTCCAGGCCGAGGCGGTGCGCGCCATCGCGCCGGCCGCCGTGGTCTGGGAGATGATGACCGAGGAGGTGGCGCAGGGCGTCGACGCGGCGGTGATCGGCGACCCCGAGGCGCTGGCGGCCAGGACTGGCTGGGAGGCTTCCGGCTGGCCGCGGCTGGAGCTTTATCTGCCGGTGTTCGAGGCCGCCCGGAACGCGGTGCACTATGGCGCGCTGGTGCCGCGCAGCGCCGTCGGCGGGGTGATCGCCGAGGGCGCGGTGGCGGCGTTCGGGCCGGAGGCGGCGCGCTTCGGCCTGTCCGATCCGCTGCCGGCGGCGGAACAGGCGGAACGAGAGGCCGACCAGCAGGCGGCGCATTGCAACGCCATGCCCGAGGACAAGCTGGGCCTCTTGGTCGATATCCAGCGGCTGCGCGACGCGACGCTGGCGCGGACGGTTCTGCGCGCGCTGCAGGACACCGGCGGCCCGGTGGCGGTGATCACCGGCAACGGCCACGTCCGCGCCGACCGCGGCGTGCCGGTCTATCTGCACCGCGCCGCCCCCAATCTGGTGGTCTATACGCTGGGCCAGTCCGAGGACGGCCGGCTGGGCGGTACTTTCGACGCGGTGATCGACAGCCCGGCGGTGGCGCGGCCCGATCCCTGCGCCGCCTTCGCCAACAGGCCGTGAGACCGGATCTGGCGCGGCCGCTGCGGCGCGGGACATATTATCCGCTGGCGGATTTCGCCCCGCTTGCCTAGGATTTTGGCGCGGCGGATCGGGTCCGGCGCCAGATGGGGAAGAGGGCCGATGCTGGCAGGAAAGCGCATTTTGCTGATCGTGGGCGGTGGGATCGCCGCCTATAAGTCGCTGGATCTGATCCGGCGGTTGCAGGACCGGGGCGCGGTGGTCACGCCGGTGCTGACCCGCGCGGGCGGGGCGTTCGTGACGCCGCTGTCGCTTTCGGCGCTGGCCGGGCAGAAGGTCTATCAGGAGCTGTTCGACCTGACCGAAGAGGCCGAGATGGGCCATATCCAGCTGTCGCGCAGCGCCGATCTGGTGGTGGTGGCGCCGGCGACGGCGGATCTGCTGGCCAAGATGGCGAACGGGCTGGCCGACGATCTGGCCTCGACCCTGCTCTTGGCCACCGACACGCCGGTGCTGGTGGCGCCGGCGATGAACGTGCGGATGTGGGATCATGCCGCGACCCAGCGCAATTGCGCCCAGCTGGTGCAGGACGGTGTCGCCTTCGTTGGCCCCAACGACGGCGCCATGGCCTGCGGCGAGTTCGGCCCGGGCAGGATGGCCGAGCCGCTGGAGATCGTCGCCGCCATCGAGACCGCGCTGACCACCGGCCCGCTCAAGGGCCGGCGCATCGTGGTGACCTCCGGCCCGACGCACGAGCCGATCGACCCGGTGCGCTATATCGCCAACCGTTCTTCCGGCGCGCAGGGCACTGCGATCGCGGCGGCGCTGGCGCGGCTGGGGGCGCAGGTGGTCTTTGTCACCGGCCCCGCCGATGTGCCGCCGCCCGAGGGCGTGGAGGTGGTCGCGGTCGAGACCGCGCAGCAGATGCTGGCGGCGGTCGAGGCGGCGCTGCCGGCGGATGCCGGCGTCTTCGTCGCCGCCGTGGCCGACTGGCGGGTGGCGCATGAATCCGACAAGAAGCTGAAGAAAAGCCGCGACGGGCTGCCGGTGCTGGAATTCGCCGAGAATCCCGACATCCTGCGCACCGTGTCGCAGCGGACCGACGGACGGCCGCGGCTGGTGGTGGGCTTCGCCGCCGAGACCGACGATGTCATCGCCCATGCCACCCAGAAGCGCGCGCGCAAGGGCTGCGACTGGATCGTCGCCAATGACGTGAGCCATGCCACCGGCATCATGGGCGGCAGCGAAAACGCGGTGGTCCTGATCACCGACGAGGGCAGCGAGGAATGGCCGCGCATGGGCAAGGCCCAGGTGGCCGAACGGCTGGCGCGGCGGATCGCCGAGGCGCTGGCCGACTGAGCGCACCGACGAAACACAAATTGAACTGAAGACGAGGCAGGATGCGATGGTTGCGATCCGGGTAAGCTATGACGTGGGTGCGGACAGGGATCTGCCGCTGCCCTCCTACGAGACGCCGGGGGCGGCGGGGGCCGACCTGCGCGCCAATCTCCCCGACCGGGGGGCGATCGAACTGGCGCCGGGCGCGCGGGCGCTGGTGCCCACCGGGCTGAGGATCGAGATCCCGGACGGCTACGAGGTGCAGATCCGGCCGCGCTCGGGGCTGGCCCTGAAGCATGGCATCACCCTGCCCAACGCGCCGGGCACCATCGACAGCGACTATCGCGGTCCGCTCGGGGTGATCGTGCTGAACGCCGGGACCGAGAGCTTTCGCATCGGCCATGGCGACCGCATCGCCCAGATGGTGGTGGCGCCGGTGGTGCTGGCGCGGTTCGATCTGGCCGATGAGTTGAGCGAGACCGCGCGCGGCGCCGGCGGCTTCGGCTCGACCGGGCGGAGCTGATGCTGCTGGTCTTCGCGCTGGCGGCGGGGCTGTGGCTGTTGGGCTGGGTCACCGGCCTGCCGCAGCGGCTGCGCTGGGCGATGATCGCGATCCTCTATCTGGCGGTTCTGGCGCTGCATCTGACGCTGCCCGATGCCCATCCGCTGCGGCTGGCGACCGGGCAGAGCCCGGCGCTGTGGCTGCTGCTGGGCGGGGCGGGGCTGATCGCGCTGGTCTACGGGCTGGGGGTGCGGGCGCTGAAACGCCGGGCGGTCGCCAAACCCGAGGCCGCGGCGCCGCAGAAGCCGGTGCAGGGCAGCTTTTCCGAAACCGAGCTGACCCGCTACGCGCGCCATATCGTGCTGCGCGAGCTGGGCGGGCCGGGGCAGAAACGGCTGAAACAGGCCCGCGTGCTGGTGATCGGCGCCGGCGGCCTGGGCTCTCCGGCGCTGCTCTATCTCGCCGCTGCCGGGGTGGGCACCATCGGGGTGATCGACGACGACACCGTCGACGGCTCCAACCTGCAGCGGCAGGTGATCCATACCGATGCCCGGATCGGCATGCCCAAGGTGTTCTCGGCCAAGGCGGCGATCGAGGCGCTCAATCCCTTCGTCACCGTGCGCCCCTACCAGCGTCGGCTGGAGGAGGAGATCGCGGCGCAGCTCTTCGCCGACTACGATCTGATCCTCGACGGCACCGACAATTTCGACACCCGGTATCTCTCCAACCGCACCGCCGTGGCGCTGGGCAAGCCGCTGATCTCGGGCGCGCTGGCGCAATGGGAGGGGCAGGTGAGCGTCTTCGACCCGGCCCGGGGCGCGCCCTGCTATCAGTGCATCTTTCCCGAGGCGCCGGCGCCGGGGCTGGCGCCGTCCTGCGCCGAGGCCGGGGTGATCGCGCCGCTGCCGGGCGTGGTGGGGGCGATGATGGCGGTGGAGGCGGTCAAGGTGATCGCCGATGCCGGCGCGCCGCTCAGGGGGGCGATGCTGATCTATGACGCGCTCTATGCCGAAACCCGGCGGATCGGGCTGAAACCGCGGCCCGACTGCCCGGTCTGCGGCGCGGTTCAGCGCGACAGGCAGTCGGCCAGCAGGTCGTAGACCAGCCGGACCCGGCGGCTGGTGGTCAGCTCCCGATGGGTGGTGAGCCAGACCGGGAAGCGCAGCGGCGGCAGCTCCGGCAGCACCCGCTGCACGCGCGGCTCGGCATCGCCGATCCGCTCGGGCACCACGCAGATGGCGATGCCCTGTTTCGCCAGCTCCCATTGCACCAGATGGTTGGCGGTGATCACCGGGAAGTTCCGGCGCGTCAGCGACAGCCCCATTTGGCGCAGCCCCTCGATCATCATGTCGGTCTGGTCGAAGCCGATGAATTCGGCGCGCGACAGATCCGCCGGCGTGGCCGGCCTGCCGATGCGGTCCAGATAGGCCGGCGTGGCATAGAGCCGGGCCGCATCGTCGCGGATCTTGCGCGCGATCAGCTCGGGCTGGCGCGGCCGGGCGTTGCGGATGGCGATATCGGCCTCGCGCCGGCGCAGATCGACGGTGGCGTTGGAGGCGACGATCTCGACCTCCACCCCCGGCGCGATCTCGCGCAGGCGGGCCACGATGGGCGGCAGCAGATAGGCGGAATAGATCTCGCTCGCGGTGATGCAGATCTGGCCCTCGATCTGCCGGGTCTGGCCACTGGCCGTCAGCGACACCCGGCCCGCCGCCTCGCCCATGGCGCGGGCGTGCTCCAGCAGCTCGCGCCCGGCCGGCGTCAGCTCCAGCCCGCGGCCGGCGCGTTCGAACAGGGCGATGCCCAGCTCCTCCTCCAGCGCGGTGACCTGCCGGCCCAGCGTCGGCTGTGCCAGCCCCAGCGCCCGGGCAGCGGCGGAAAGCGAGCCTTCCTCGGCCGTCACCAGAAAGGCGCGGGCGCGGTTCCAGTCGAAGGTCACTGATCGCCAATCCATGCGAAAACGCATATCAAACCGACGAATCTGGTCAATTCCAATCTCGGTCGCGCATGGGTAATCCCGGCCCATGCAAGGTGAGGCGACGGAAATGAAAGCGGCAGTCTATGACCGATATGGCCCGGCGGAGGCGGTGTCGATCCGCGATCTGCCCCGGCCCGAGCCCAAACGGGGCGAGGTTCTGGTGCGGGTGCAAGCCAGTTCGGTGACCAGCGCCGACTGGCGCCTGCGGGCGGCGGCCTTTCCCGGTGTCACATGGATTCCGGGGCGGCTGATGTTCGGCCTGTGCCGGCCGCGCAACCCGGTGCTGGGCGGCGATTTCGCCGGCGAGGTGGTGGCCGCCGGTGCCGGCGTGACCCGGTTCATAGTTGGCGACCGGGTGTTCGGCTTTTCCGGCCTCGGCGCGCATGCCGAGTTCCTGACCATGGCCGAGACCGGCGTCCTTGCCCATCGGCCGGACACCCTCGGCGCGGCGGAGGCCGCCGCCACACCCTTCGGCGCGCTGGCCGCGCTGGTCTTTCTGCGCGACTATGCCCGGCTGCTGCCCGGCCAGCGGCTGCTGGTGATGGGGGCGAGCGGCGGGGTGGGGACCTTTGCCGTACAGTTGGGCCGACGGATGGGGGCGCAGGTCACCGGCGTCGCCGGCCCCGCCAGTCAGGATCTGCTGCGCGACCTCGGGGCGCAGGCGGTGGATTACAGCCGTTGTGACATCACCGAGGGGCCGCAGCGGTTCGACGCGATCCTCGACACCGCCGGGGCGCTGCGCTTTGCCCAGGCCCGCCGCATCCTGACGCCGACGGGCTGCTTCATCCCGCTGGAGTTCGGCGGGCGCGAGATCGGTCAGGCGGTGGGTGCCCGGATCTTCGGCGGGCCGCGGGTCAAGATCGGCGTCTCCGGCGACAGCGCGGCGGATCTGGAGCAGATCGCCGGGCTGCTGGCGCAGGGCGCGCTGCGCCCGGTGATCGGCGCCCGGTTCCCGCTGGCCCGCATCGTCGAGGCGCACCGGCTGGCCGAAACCCGTCACAAGCGTGGCAGCACCGTGATCGACGTCGCGGCGTGACAGGGACGGGGGGGGGGCGCCGCCTGCGCCGGCGCCGGGCCTCCGGCGGGGATATTTGGGGCCAGAAAAAGCGCCGGCGCGGGCGCGCGGCGGCAATCGGTCCGTCCCGGCGGATTTCCGGTGCGGTTCCTCTGGACCATCGCGGGCGGCATACCTAGCTTGCAGGCAAAGGAGATACCGATGCCCAACCCGATCCTGTCCGACTGGAACACCCCGTTTGAAATCGCCCCTTTCGACAAGATCGGCGACGCTGATTTCGCCCCCGCGCTGGACAAGGCGCTGGCCGAGCATAATGCCGAGATCCGGGCGATCGCGGAAAACCCCGAGGCGCCGAGCTTTGCCAATACCATCGAGGCGCTGGAGGCGGCGGGTCAGGATCTGGACAAGGTGCTGTCGGTCTTCTTCACCGTCGCCGGCGCCGACAGCAATCCCAAGCGCGAGGAGCTGCAGCGCGCTTTCTCGCCCCGGCTGGCCGCGCATTGGTCCGAGATTTCGGCCAACAAGGCGCTGTTCGCCCGGGTCGCGGCCCTCTGGGCGCGCAAGGACGATCTGGGGCTGAAACCGGAGCAGGCCCGCGTGCTGATGCTGACCCATCGCGGTTTCGTCCGCTCAGGCGCCGCGCTGGAGGGCGCCGCCGAGACGCGGATCAAGGAGATCA
>JBFXGQ010000104.1:0-10171 GCA_050177915.1 Pseudodonghicola sp.
CATGCGGTGGGGGTTCCGTCGTTATCGCCCGCCAGAAGGATGTTGTCCGACTGCGGCCGGAAGCCGATGTCTTTTTTCTGGCCGCCCCACTTACGGCTGAGCGCGATCAGATGCAAGGCCGCAGCGGCAGCGCCGCCGCCCTTGTTCTGATCCGCCGGATCGGCGCGCACCTCGGCCTGGCGGCGGTTCTCGACCGTCAGGATGCCGTTGCCGATGCAGAGCCCCTGCAGCCCCATCAGCTGGAGCGCCCGGCTCGAATCGTTGCAGACGGTGTCGTAATGGGTGGTCTCGCCACGGATCACGCAGCCCAGCGCGACGTAGCCGTCGAAGTTGGAATAGCGGTCGGCCATGGCGATGGCGGTGGGCACCTCCAGCGCGCCGGGCACCTCGGCAATCTCCCAGCTGCCGCCGGCCAGTTCGATCTCGGCCTTGGCGCCGGCGATCAGATTGTCGGCGATGTCCTTGTAATAGGGCGCCACCACGATCAGCAGTTTCACCGGCTTGTCGAAGACCGGGCGCGGCAGGATGTAATGGCTTTCGTGTCCGGCCATGGTTCACTCCTCCTTCAGGATCGGGCGGGTGCCCACGATGCTCAGCCCATAGGCGTCGAGCCCGAGATACTTGGTTTTCGGCGAGTCGGTCAGCAGGATCAGCTCGCGCAGGCCCAGATTGGACAGCATCTGCGCCCCCAGCCCGGTCTGCTTGATGGTGCGCGGCCCCTCTTCCTCGTCGGCGAAGAGCACGTTGCGCGGCTGGCGGAACAGGGTGACCACGCCGCGTCCCTCGGCGGCGATGATCTCCATCGAGCGGGGCAGCTGGCGCGCCGATTTCGGCCCCAGGCCCAGGATATCGGTCGCCTCGTGCAGCGCATGGGTGCGGGTCAGCACCGGCTCGGGCGTGGTGATGTCGCCCTTGATCATCGCCACATGTTCGATGCCATGGGTCTGGTCAGTAAAGATCCGCATATCCCATTCGCCGCCGAATTCCGACACCACGGTGCGGCGGCCGGTTTCGGTCACCAGATTGTCGTTGCGCGACCGATAGGCGATCAGGTCCGAGATGGTGCCGATCTTCAGCCCGTGGCGCGCCGCGAACTCGACCAGATCGGGCAGACGGGCCATGGTGCCGTCTTCCTTCATGATCTCGCAGATCACCCCCGAGGGGTGGAGGCCGGCCAGACGGGAGATATCGACCGCAGCCTCGGTATGGCCGGCGCGCACCAGCACGCCGCCGCGCTTGGCGCGCAGCGGGAAGACATGGCCGGGGGTGGCGAGGCTCGCCATGGTGTTCTGTTCGTTGATCGCGGTGGCCACCGTCAGGGCGCGGTCGGCGGCCGAGATCCCGGTGCTGACCCCTTCGCGCGCCTCGATCGACACGGTGAAGGCGGTCTCGTGCCGCGAGGAGTTGTTGACCGCCATCATCGGCAGGCCCAGCCGGTCGATCCGTTCGGCGGTCATCGGCAGGCAGATCAGCCCGCGGCCATGGGTGGCCATGAAGTTGATCGCCTCGGCATCGGCGAATTCGGCGGCGATCACCAGATCGCCCTCGTTCTCGCGGTCCTCGTGATCCACCAGGATGAACATGCGGCCCTTGCGCGCCTCTTCGATGATCTCCTCGATCGGGCTGATCGCGTCGCGCAGGCCGGTCTCGACCGGGCCGGGGGTTTCGAACGTCATGGGCAACGGCCTTTTCTACAGCGGGTACTGCGCAGATAGACCACGGCGTCGCCGATTGCCAGACCCGCGCGCCGGGAACGACGCGCACAGGGGGTCTGCGCTGGCGTTTCAGACCGCCTGCCGGAAATACTCCTGCGCGCCCAGATAGGCGGCGGCGCGGCCGGCGGTGGCCCATTCGGATTCCAGCGGCGCGTCGCCGATCACCAGCACCTGCCCGCCGGGCAGGCGCTGACCGCGCAGCAGCCCCTCGACCCGCTCGCGCATCTGGGACCAGCTGTCGGTGAAGCGCGGCGCTGCCGCGGCGGCGTCCAGCACCGGGTTGCGCAGAGCCACCGCCTCGGGCGTGTTGGGCCGGTGCACCAGCGCCAGCTTGCGGGCCGCCTTCACCGCCGCCAGCCGGCCGGCCTCGGGCGCGGGGATGCGGGCGTCGCCGGCGAAGATCCGCAGCGCGTTCGACGAGAACAGCAGCCCCAGGATATCCTGGCCGGAATATTGCCGCACCTTGGCATAGGTCCTGTAATCCATCCCCAGCTCGGCAGCGCGCTTGATGCGCATCTGCAGCACCAGCTTGGGGATCGCGTTGGGCATCAGGGCCCGCTGCGCCTGCCGCCACTGATAGGTGCGCAGCAGCTTGCCCTGCTCCATCGACGGGCCGTCGTTATGTCCGATGCCGGCCATCACGCCACCTCGTTCAGCCGGGCGACGTAGCGGGCCAGCGTGTCGACCTCAAGATTGACCCGGTCGCCGACCTGCGCCTGGCCCCAGGTGGTCACCGTCTGGGTATGCGGGATGACGTTGATGCCGAAGGTATCGCCGTCGACCTCGTTCACCGTCAGCGAGGTGCCGTTCAGCGCCACCGACCCCTTGGGCGCGATGAAGCGGGCCAGCGCATGGGGGGCGCGAAAGCTGATGCGGGTGCTGTCGCCCTCGTCGGCCATGCCGATGATCTCGGCCACGCCGTCGACATGGCCCGACACGATATGGCCGCCCAGCTCGTCGCCGACCTTCAGCGCGCGTTCCAGATTGACCCGGCGCCCGGTCTGCCAGCCGCCGCTGGGATCGTTGCCGCCGCCGCCGATATTGGTCTTGGACAGCGTCTCGGCCGAGATCTCGACATCGTACCAGTCGGGGCCGAGGTCGATCACCGTCAGGCAAACGCCATCGCTGGCGATCGAGGCGCCGATGTCGATGGTGGCGGTGTCGTAATGGGTGGCGATGCGGGCGCGCAGGTCGCCGCGCCGCTCCAGCTCGGTCACGGTGCCGACGTCGGTGATGATCCCGGTGAACATGGCGCGCCTCCTGCGGTTGTCCGTCCCGACGGAGGTAAACGCCCCGCCCCGCCCCGGCAAGCCCCCGGTTGCAGTGCCGCCGCGCCCGGGCCATAGTTTCGCCAGAATAAACGGCTATCCCCCGGATAAACCGACAGTGTGGCGAGTAGACGAGCAGATGGGCGCAGCACAGCAGACAGACCGGGTCTTCCTGTTCCTGCAGGGACCGCACGGGCCGTTCTTCAACGCCCTGGGTCAGATGCTCCGCGCCACCGGCGCCAGCGTCTGGCGAGTCGGTTTCAACACCGGCGACCGCGCGTTCTGGCGCCACCCCGCCAGTTACATTCCCTATCGGGGCACGCCCGAGGATTGGCCGGCGACGCTGGAGCGGTTGCTGGACGACCGCCATGTCACCGACATCGTGCTCTATGGCGACACCCGCCCGATCCATGCCGCCGCGGTGACGGCGGCGCGGGCGCGCGGGCTGACCGTGCATGTCTTCGAAGAAGGCTACATGCGGCCCTATTGGGTCACCTACGAGCGCGGCGGATCGAACGGCAATTCGCGGCTGATGGAGATGACCATCGCCGAGATGCAGTCGGCGCTGGCGCTGTCGGATATGGAGGCGCCGCTGCCGCCCGCCCATTGGGGCGACATGCGCCAGCATGTGTTCTACGGCGCGCTCTACCACTGGTTCGTGATGTTCTGGAACCGCGGCTATCGCAACTTCCGGCCGCACCGTGCCCTGCCGGTGACGCGGGAGTTCCAGCTTTATCTGCGCCGGCTGCTGATGATGCCGTTCCACGCCGTGGAGCGCAGCATCGCCCAGCGGCGCATCCGCAACGGCGGCTTTCCCTATCATCTGGCGCTGCTGCAGCTGGAACACGACAGCTCGTTCCAGATGCATTCGCCCTTTTCCTCGATGACCGAGTTTCTGGAGCAGGTGATCCAGGGCTTTGCCGAGGGCGCGCCGCGCCACCACCACCTGGTGATCAAGGCGCATCCGCTGGAGGACGGCCGCGCCCCGGTGCGGCCCGAAACCCGGCGGCTGGCGAAGCAGTTCGGCATCGGCGACCGGGTGCATTACGTGCGCGGCGGCAAGCTGGCGCAGCTGCTGACCGACGCCCGCAGCGCGGTCACCGTCAATTCCACCGCCGGCCAGCAGGTGCTGTGGCGGGGCATCCCGCTCAAGGTCTTCGGCCGCGCGGTCTATGCCAAACCCGACTTCGTCTCGGGCCAGCCGCTGCGCGAATTCTTCGCCGGCGCCAGCCGCCCCGACAACCGCGCCTACAAGGACTATCGCCGCTATCTGCTGGAAACCAGCCAGGTGCCCGGCGGGTTCTATTCGCTGCGCGGCCGCCGGCAATTGCTGCGCCATGTGGTCGACATGATGCTGTCGCCCGAGGATCCCTATGATGCGCTGAAATCGGGCACAGCGGCACCACGGCAACACCTGCGCGCCGTCACCTGACCTCCCGGCCACGCGGGACTGGATTTTTGTGCTGGATTCCGATAGCTTGGCAAGAAAACCTGAGGCAGAACAAAACAGGTCGAGGAGACCGAGCAGTGAAACCCGTGACAACCCGGTGGGCTAGACCCGTCGCGCTGCTGGCCGCGCTTGCGCTGCTGGCGGCTTGTGCATTGCCGCGCGTCGGCCCCAACAAACGTGAAATCTTCGCCGGATCGGTCCAGCGCGAAGGCGACGCCTATGTCGTTGCGGTCAACGACCGCGTCACCCGCGCCACCGCGGTGGTGCCCGCCCTGGGCTTCGCCAGCAACTTCACCTCGGCCGGGCAGCTCACCTCGGACACCATCCGGCCGGGCGACGTGCTGGGCCTGACCATCTGGGAAAACGTCGACGACGGGCTGCTGGCCAATCAGGGCACCAACGCCACCGTGCTGGACGAGGTTCAGGTCGACAGCGCCGGCTATATCTTCGTGCCCTACGCCGGCCGGCTGCGCGCCTCGGGCAACACCCCCGACCAGCTGCGCGAGATGATCACCCAGCGGTTGCAGGACCAGACCCCCGATCCGCAGGTGCAGGTGCGCCGCGTCGCCGGCGACGGCTCGACCGTGTCGCTGGTGGGCGCGGTCGGCGCCCCGGGCGTCTATCCGATCGAACGCCCCACCCGGACGCTGGCCAGCATGCTGGCGCGCGCCGGCGGCATCTCGGTCCGCCCCGAGGTGGCGCAGATCGTGGTCAACCGCGGCCCCCAGCAGGGCAAGATCTGGTTCCAGGATCTCTACGACAACCCCAGCCTCGATATCGCGCTGCGCGGCGGCGACCGCATCCTGGTCGAGGAAGATACCCGCGCCTTTACCGCGCTGGGGGCGACCAGCCAGCAGGCCCGGGTGCCGTTCCAGAGCCAGGAGCTTTCCGCGCTCGAGGCCATCGCGCAGGTCGGCGGGCTGATCTCGACCTCCTCCGACCCTACCGGCGTCTTCGTGTTCCGCAACGAACCGGCCGAGATCGCCGGCCAGGTGCTGGGCCGCAGCGACCTGCAGGGGGCACAGCGCATGGTCTACGTGCTGAACCTGACCGAACCCAACGGCCTCTTCATCGCCCGCGATTTCGTGATCCGCGACAACGACACGCTCTATGTGACCGAGGCGCCCTATGCGCAATGGACCAAGACCATCTCGCTCATCGCCGGCTCGATCACCCCGGTGGCCAGCGTCCAGTCGCTCGCCGGCGGCTGACCGCATGACGCGCCAGGACGGCACGGACAAGGCCGGGGGCAATCGCCCCCGGCTTTTCGTTTACAACGGCGGTTTCCTGACCCAGCGCCGGCTGCGGCGGATGCTGCAGCTTGCCGGCCACCGGATCTGTCTCGGCCTGCCGGGACCGCAGGATGCGGTCGCCGTCTGGGGCGCCGGACCCACCGCCCATCGCGGCCTTGCCATCGCCGCAAAGCGCGGCGTGCCGGTGCTGCGGGTCGAGGACGCCTTTCTCCGCTCGCTCCACCCCGGCCGGGCGGGAGAGCCGCCGATCGGCCTCAGCCTCGACTGGTCGGGGCCGCATTTCGACGCCGCCACGCCCTCGGACCTGGAACGGATCCTCGCCTCCCACCCGCTCGACGACGGCGCGCTGCTGAACCGCGCCCGCGATGCCATCGCCCGGCTGCGCGAGCTGGGGCTCACCAAATACAGCGGCTACGATCCCGACGCCGCCCTGCCGCCCGCCCCCTACGTGCTGGTGATCGACCAGACCCGCGGCGATGCCTCGGTCACCGCCTCCGGCGCCGATGCGGCGCGCTTCCGCGAGATGCTGGTCTTCGCCCAGCTCGAACACCCCGGCATGCCGGTTCTCATCAAGACCCACCCGGAAACCCAGGCCGGCTATCGCCCCGGCCATTTCGGCCCCGAGGACGCCTCGGACCGGGTGCGGCTGCTGAGCGATCCGGTCAACCCCTGGTCGCTGCTGGAGGGCGCCGTCGGCGTCTATACGGTGTCGTCGCAACTGGGGTTCGAGGCGATCCTGGCCGGCCACAGGCCGCGCGTCTTCGGCCAGCCCTTCTATGCCGGCTGGGGGCTGACCCAGGACGAATTCCCGGTCGCCCGCCGCAGCCGCAGCCTGACCCGGGCGCAGCTGTTCGCCGCCGCCATGATGATCTACCCGCTGTGGTACGACCCCTACCGCGACCGGCTGTGCGAGCTGGAGGGCGCGATCGACACGCTGGAGGCGCAGCTGCGTGCCTGGCGCGACGACCGCCACGGCTGGGTCGCCGCCGGCATGCGGCTGTGGAAACGCCAGCCGCTGCAGGCCTTCTTCGGCGGCGAGAAGCGGATGATCTTCTCGGACGATCCCGCGCGCGCCGCAGACAGCGGCCGCCGCCGCATGGTCTGGGCCTCGCGCGCCGACGACGGCGACGATGCCGTGCGGGGCGAGGACGGCTTTCTGCGTTCACGCGGGCTGGGGGCGGAGCTGGTGCCGCCGCTGTCGCTGGTGACCGACGATCTCGGCATCTACTACGACCCGCGCCGGCCCAGCCGGCTGGAACATCTGATCGCCCGCCGCGCCAGCCTGCGCGGCGACCAGCAGCTGCGGGCGGAGCGTCTGGTCGCCGCGCTGACCGTCGCCGGGCTCAGCAAATACAACCTCGGCGGCGCGCGCCCCGATCTGCCGCCAGGCCACCGCATCCTGGTGCCCGGGCAGGTCGAGGATGACGCCTCGATCCGCACCGGCGCGGGAGAGATCCGCAGCAACCTCGATCTGCTGCGCGCGGCGCGGGCGGCCAACCCCGAGGCGGTGATCGTCTACAAGCCGCATCCGGATGTCGAGGCCGGGCTGCGCCGCGGCGCGGCCGAGACCGAGGGGCTGGCAGATGTGGTGGCGCGGCACGCCGATCCGATCGCGCTGCTGCCGCATGTCGACGAGGTCTGGACCATGACCTCGCTGCTCGGCTTCGAGGCGCTGCTGCGCGGCGTCAAGGTCACCACGCTGGGCGCCCCCTTCTACGCCGGCTGGGGGCTGACCCGCGACCGCGGCCCGGTGCCCGCCCGCCGCACCGCGCGGCCGTCGCTGGCGGGGCTGGTCCATGCCGCACTGATCGACTACCCGCGCTACCGCGACCCGGTCACCGGCCTGCCCTGCCCGGTCGAGGTGATCGTCGAACGGCTGGCCACGGGCAGGCTGCCGCGCCCACCGCTGGCCAACCGCAGCCTGTCGAAACTGCAGGGGCTCTTCGCCACCTACGCGCATCTGTGGCGCTGACGCGCCGCCCGGGCGTCGCAGGGGGCTCCGCCCCCGGCCTGCGGCCTCCCCCGGAGTATTTCCGCGAAGAGAAGAAGACGGGCGCCGCTTTCATCTTGGCCGAAATACCTCCGCCGGAGGCCCCGCTCCGCAGGGACGGTCCGACGGATCACGGCCCCAAAGGGGCGACTTCGCGGTTCACTCGGCGCGCAGCGACCGGGTCCAGTGGGTCATCACATCGGCGCCGATGACGCGGGCCTCCAGCAGGTCGAAGCGCGGCGCCTCGGACAGCTTGCCCAGCCCCAGCGCGCCGATCGCCGGCAGCCCCTCGGCGCCGATGGCGAGGCCGGCGGTGAAGCCCACCAGCTCATCCACCAGATCCTCGCCCAGGAGCGAGGCGGCGAGCGCGCTGCCGCCCTCGCAGAACACCCGTGTCAGCCCGGCCTGCCCCAGCTGGCGCAGCACATCGGCGGGGTCGAGCTGGGTGCCGCGCACCGCGCAGGGCATCAGCCGGGCGCCCAGCCCCTCCCAGGCGCGGATGCGTTCGACGTCGGCACCGGCGCCGTGACAGAGCCAGAGCGGCACCTGCGCGGCGCTGCGTGCCAGCTGCCCCAGCAGCGGCAGGTCGAGATGGCGCGACACCACCACCCGCACCGGCTGCCGGGTCACCCCCATGTCGCGCACGGTCAGCGCCGGGTCGTCGGCCCGGGCGGTGCCGGCGCCGACCATCACCGCATCGTGCCGGGCGCGCAGCGCATGCACCGCGCGGCGCGCCTCGGGTCCGGTGATCCACTGGCTCTGGCCGGTGGCGGTGGCGATGCGGCCGTCGAAGCTGGAGGCCATCTTCAGCGTCACCAGCGGCCGGCCCTGTTCGGTCTTGAGGAAGAAGCCGGCGTGATCGCGCGCCGCCTGATCGGCGAGCACGCCGGTCACCACCTCGATGCCATGCCTGCGCAGCCGCTCGAACCCCTGGCCCGACACGCGCGGGTCGCTGTCCTGCAGCGGCGCCACCACCCGGGCGACGCCGGCGGCGACCAGCGCATCGGCGCAGGGCGGGGTCTGGCCGTGGTGCGAACAGGGTTCCAGCGTGACATAGGCGGTGGCGCCGCGCGCCCGCGCGCCGGCCTGCGCCAGCGCCTGCGGTTCCGCATGCGGCCGGCCGCCCGGCCCGGTCCAGCCGCGCCCGACGATCCGCCCGTCGCGGACGATGACGCAGCCCACCGCGGGGTTCGGCCAGCACCGCCCCATGCCGCGCCGGCCCAGCGACAGGGCCAGCGCCATGAACCGCCGGTCGGTCTCGCTCACTCTTCCGGCGCCGCGTCGGGCCGCAGCTCGTGCACGAAGCTCTCGAAATCGTCTGCGGCCTGGAAGTTCTTGTAAACGCTGGCAAAGCGCACATAGGCCACGGTATCGATCCGGGCCAGCGCCTCCATCACGATCTCGCCGATCTTCTTCGACGGAATGTCGGTGTCGCCCATGCTTTCCAGCCGCCGCACGATGCCCGAGATCATCTGGTCGATGCGCTCCGGCTCTATGGGGCGTTTCTGCATCGAGATGCGGATCGAGCGTTCCAGCTTGTCGCGGTCGAAATCCTCGCGCTTGCCCGAGCTCTTGATCACCACCAGATCGCGCAGCTGCACCCGTTCATAGGTGGTGAACCGGCCGCCGCAGGCCGGGCAGAAGCGACGCCGCCGGATCGCCACATGATCCTCGGCCGGCCGGGAATCCTTGACCTGCGTGTCGATATTTCCGCAAAACGGGCAGCGCATCTGCCGTCCCCCTCGTTCGTTGATCTGCCGTTGATCTGCCGTTGATCTGCCTCACGTTGTGGGCGCTCGGGCACATTTATCCACAACTATAGGCGACCCTCTAGGGTTTGGGTAGGGGGGAAATGGCACCGCAATATGATGCAGACGGCGCCGGCGCCCGGTGCCATTCCTTGGCGCCCCCCCTGGTCCGCCGCCGCCGCCGCGCTAGGTCCGGCGGCAGGGAGGACAGCCGATGCAGGAGGAGACCGGCGGCGAGGCGCCCTGCTTCGCCCATCTGTTGCAGCCCGACGCCCAGACCCGGCGCGATGTGGCGCGCTGGCGCCGGGCCGAGCGCGCCCGGCTGATCGCGGCGCGCCAGGCGCTGCCGGTGGCGGCGCGGCGGGCGGCCGATGCCGAGCTGGCGCGCAGGCTGGATACCGAACTGGGGGAACTGGCCGGCCGCACCATTGCCGCCTACTGGCCGTTCCGGGGCGAGCCCGACCTGCGCGACTGGGCCGGGCGCGCCCGGGGGCGCGGCGCGCGGCTTGTCCTGCCGGTGGTGGTCGGCACCGGGCGGCCGCTGGCGTTCCGCCTGTGGCAGCCGGGGGCGACGCTGGAGCGCGGGGTCTGGGACATCCCGGTGCCGCCCGCCACGGCGCCCGAGCTGCGGCCCGATGTGCTGCTGGTGCCGGTGGTGGGGCTGGACGCGGCGCGCAACCGGCTGGGCTAGGGCGGCGGCTCCTAGGACCGCACGATGGCGCATCTGCGCCACTGCGGGGGGCCCCC
>JBFXGQ010000105.1:0-10140 GCA_050177915.1 Pseudodonghicola sp.
ACCTTCCACGTCAACGGCGACACCGCCGCCGGCGCCATCGCCGCCGCGCTCAAGGCCGACCGTCTGCTGCTGCTGACCGATGTCTCCGGCGTCAAGAACGCCGCCGGCGAGGTGCTGACCGAGCTGAAGGCGGATCAGATCCGCGACATGATCCGCGACGGCGTGATCGCCGGCGGCATGATCCCCAAGACCGAGACCGCGCTGGACGCCATCGCCGGCGGGGTCCGGGCGGTGGTGATCCTGGACGGGCGCGCCCCCAATGCCTGCCTGCTCGAGCTGTTTACCGAACACGGCGCGGGGTCGCTGATCCGGGCGGGCTGAAACCCGCCCGTGGCGGCGCCCGCCCCTTGCGCCGCCCCATCACATGCATAAATTTGCATGTATGGAACATGAAGCACTGATCCGCCTGTCGGTCTTTCTGGGGCTGTTTGCCCTGCTCGCGCTGGCCGAGGCCGCCCTGCCCCGCCGTGCCCGCCAGATCCCGCGTCTGCGGCGCTGGGGCACTAACTGGGGCCTGACCCTGCTCAACACCCTCACCCTGCGGCTGATGGCGCTGGCGCTGCCGCTGCTGGCGGTGGGGGCGGCGCTGGATGCGGCGCGGAACGGCTGGGGGCTGTTCAACCTGCTGGACGCGCCCGCCTGGGTCGAGGTGGCGGCGGCGCTGCTGATCCTCGACCTGGCGATCTGGGCGCAGCATCTGGCCACCCACAAGATCCCGCTGCTGTGGCGGCTGCACCGGGTGCACCATGCCGACCGCGACATGGACGTGACCACGGCGATCCGCTTTCATCCGCTGGAAATCGCCCTTTCCATGGGGCTGAAAATCGGGTTGGTCTATATCCTGGGACCCTCGGCCCTGGCCGTCATCCTGTTCGAGATCCTGCTGAACGGCACCGCGATGTTCAACCACGCCAATCTGCGCCTGCCACTGCGCCTCGACCGGGCGCTGCGGCTGCTGCTGGTCACCCCCGACATGCACCGGGTGCACCATTCGGTGCACCGGCACGAGCATGACAGCAACTACGGGTTTTCGCTGTCGCTGTGGGACCGGCTGTTCGGCACCTATGTCGCCCAGCCCGCCGAGGGCCACGATGGCATGACCCTGGGCCTGCGCTGGCAGGACGACCGGCCCGCCCGCCTGGGCTGGAGCCTGCGGCTGCCATTCCTGCGCAAATGAGCTATGATGCCGTCCTCGCCGCCGCCGCAGAGGCCGGGCTGATCGTCATGGGGGCGCTCGATGTGGCGGCGACCGGCGCCAGGGCGCTGGAGGGCGGCACGCTGGTGCTGCTGGGCGCCGGGCCGGCGTTCTGGCCCGCCTTCGCCGCCGCGCCGGAGCACGCCGATGGCGCCCCCGATCCGGTCGACCGCTGGTCGGCCCGGGTGATCGCCGGGCTGGCGCAGTGCTTCGGCGCCACCGCGCATTACCCCTTCGGCGGCCCGCCCTATGCGCCCTTCATCGACTGGGCGCTGAAATCGGGGCGCGCGTTTTCCAGCCCCACCGGCATGCTGGTGCACGATACCGTCGGGCTGATGATCTCCTACCGCGGCGCGCTGCATTTCGCCCGTCGCCTCGCGATTCCCGTGCCGGACGCCGCCTCCCCCTGCGCGGATTGCGCCGACACGCCCTGTCTGGGCGCCTGTCCGGTCGGGGCGCTTGGCGACGCGGCGCCCTACGACGTGCCCCGGTGCCACGAATTTCTGGACAGCCCGGCGGGGCAATCCTGTATGATGCAGGGGTGCGCGGTCCGCCGCGCCTGCCCGATCAGCCGGGGCGCCGGGCGGCGGCCCGAACAATCCGCCCTTCACATGAGGTCCTTTCACCCATGACCCGAACCCTGATCCTGACTCGCCACGCCAAATCCGCCTGGGACAATCCCGAACTGGCGGACCACGACCGGCCGCTGACCAAACGCGGCAGACGCTCGGCCGAGGCGATCGGCGACTGGCTGCGGCAAAAGGGCCATGTGCCGGACCAGGTGCTCTGCTCCTCGGCCAAGCGCACCCGCGAGACCTACAAGCGAATGGGATTCGAGCTGGCGCCGGAGGTGACCGAGCATCTCTATCTGGTCACCGCCAACCAGATCCTGCGGGTGCTGTCGCAGGCCAGCGGCGACACCGTGCTGCTGTTGGGCCACAACCCCGGCATCAGCCAGTTCGCCGGCGCCATCGTCGCCAAGCCGCCGGCGCACCCCAAGTTCGGCAGCTATCCCACCGGCGCCACCCTGGTGGTGGAGTTCGACATTGACAGCTGGGACAGGCTGGCCTGGCGCGGCGGCAAGGTGCTGGATTTCACCGTGCCGCGCGACCTGCTGGGGGAATGAAAAAGGCCGGGCAGAGCGCCCGGCCTTTCGCTCTGGATAGGACAGTCCTCAGTGCCCCAGGATCTGGCTGAGGAACAGCTTGGTCCGCTCGCTCTGCGGGTTGTTGAAGAACTCCTCGGGCTCGTTCTGCTCGACGATCTGGCCCTGGTCCATGAAGATCACCCGGTTGGCCACCTGACGGGCAAAGCCCATCTCGTGGGTAACGCAGAGCATGGTCATCCCTTCTTCGGCGAGCTCGATCATGGTGTCGAGCACCTCCTTGATCATCTCGGGGTCCAGCGCCGAGGTCGGCTCGTCGAACAGCATGATGCGCGGCCGCATGCACAGCGACCGGGCGATGGCCACCCGCTGCTGCTGGCCGCCCGACAGCTGGCCGGGATACTTGTTGGCCTGATCGGGGATCTTGACCTTTTCCAGAAAGTGCATGGCGGTGTCGATCGCCTCTTTCCGCGGGGTCTTGCGGACCCAGATCGGTGCCAGCGTGCAATTCTCAAGGATGGTCAGATGCGGGAACAGGTTGAAGTGCTGAAAGCACATCCCGACCTCTGAGCGGATCTTGTCGATGTTCTTCAGATCGCTGGTCAGCTCGGTCCCGTCGACCATGATCTTGCCCGACTGGTGTTCCTCCAGCCGGTTGATGCAGCGGATCAGGGTCGATTTGCCCGACCCCGACGGGCCGGCGATGACGATCCGCTCGCCGGTGTTGACCGTCAGGTTGATGTCGCGCAGCACGTGAAAGGTGCCGTACCACTTGTTCATATTGATGATTTCGATCGAAACCTCGTCCGAGACCTTCATCTTCGAACGGTCGATTTGGCGATCGATGGCCAGTTCAGACATAGCGTTTCCTTACCTGTGACCGGTCTGAAGCTTGCGCTCCAGATACATGGAGTAGCGGGACATGCCGAAGCAGAAGAGGAAGAACATCGCGGCGATGAAACCATAGAGTTCCCAGACGATGCCGTTCCAGTTGGCGTCGGCGCGGATCGCGTTCGACAGACCCAGCGGGTCGAGCAGCCCGATGATCGACACCAGCGTGGTGTCCTTGAACACCCCGATGAAGGTCGACACGATCCCGGGGATCGAGATCTTCAGCGCCTGCGGCATGACGATCAGCCGCTGCGCCTGCCAGTAGTTCAGGCCCAGCGAATCGGCGCCCTCGTATTGCCCCTTGGGCAGCGCCGCGAGGCCGCCGCGCACCACCTCGGCCATATAGGCCGCGGCGAAGAGCGTCACCATGATCAGCACGCGCAGGATGATGTCGAAGTTGGTCCCCGGCGGCATGAAGATGTTCAGCAGCGTCGAGGCCACGAACAGCAGGGTGATCAGCGGCACGCCTCGGATGAACTCGATGAACCCGACGCAGATGTATTTGACGATCATCAGGTCGGATTGCCGGCCCAGCGCCAGAACGATGCCCAGCGGCAGCGAACAGGCGATGGCGACGATGCCGATGGTGATCGACAGCATGAAGCCGCCGAACTTGCGGCTGTCCACCGGCTCCAGGCCGATCGACAGGATGCTGTCCAGCGCCGCGACCGCCACCCCCGACAGCAGCAGCCACCAGACCAGCGCCGCCAGAACACCGCCGATGACGCCGACCAGGCTGCTCACCACTTCGTTCAGCAGGCGATAGACCACATAGCCGATGCCAAAGCCGGCCGCCGCCGACAGCGGCGCCCAGACAGAACCGCCCCAGAGCAGCCAGGGGAAGATGAAGGGATAGGCCGCCGAGAACCAGATCAGCTTGGCCGGCACCTTGTCCGAGAACAGGATCGGTGCCAGCGCCAGACCCAGCAGGACGAAGGCCAGGATCGGCCGCCAATAAAGCTCGCTCGGGTAGAAGCCGAACAGCAGCTGCACCCAGCGTTCGCGGATCACCCCCCAGCAGGCGCCGCCGCTGTGATCGGCGGCCGCCAGCATCTCGCGACATTCGTTCAGCGAGGTGCCGGCCCAGGTCGGCGACAGCACCCAGGGGAGGATGGAGACGATCACATAGAGGATCGCCGCCGCCGACAGCAGGGTCAGGATCGTGTTGAACCAGCCGGAGAACAGGTTCTCCCGCGCCCAGCCGATCGCCCCCACCGAGGTGGCGGGCGGCGGCTGCTGAGGCAGCATTTCGGTGCGGACATATGCAACGTCGGACATCTCAGCGCTCCTTCAGCTTCACGGACTCGTTGTACCAGTTCATCACCAGCGAGATGCTGAGGCTGATGACCAGGTAGATCAGCATCAGCAGCAGGACGCATTCCAGCTCGCGGCCGGTCTGGTTCATGGTGATGCCGCCCAGCGTGCCGGTGATGTCCATGTAGCCCACGGCGATCGCCAGCGACGAGTTCTTGGTGAGGTTGAGGTATTGCGAGATCAGCGGCGGCACGATCACCCGCAGCGCCTGCGGCAGGATCACCAGCCGCATGATCCGGTTGGACCGCAGCCCAAGCGCGGCGGCGGCCTCGGTCTGGCCCTTGGAGATCGCCAGGATGCCCGCGCGCACGATTTCCGCGATGAAGGCGGCGGTATAGAGCGACAGCGCCAGCCAGAGCGCGATCAGCGAGTTGCGCAGATGGGTGCCGCCGGAGAAGTTGAAGCCCTTGAGCTGCGGATAACCCAGATGGAAACCCAGCACCGCCAGCAGGATCAGCAGCGGCACCAGGATCACCCCGCCGCGCAGATACCAGGTGGCCGGACGGTCGCCGGTCTCCTCCTGGATGCGGTCGGCGCGCTGCTTGATGATCCGCGACACCCAGATCCCGGCGCCCAGCACGATCAGCACCGCGATGAGATCGAGGCTGATGTTGAACCGCAGGCCGCTGTCGCCGAAGACATGGATATCGCCCAGCCCGCGTGAGAACAGCGGCTCGGGCACGTAGACGCCGCGGTTGGTCAGCGCCAGACTGTCGCCCAGCAGCATGCTGGCCGCCGGATCGGCACCGCGAAAGGCGCTTGGCGCCGGCAGCGTCTCGATCAGGATCGCCATGATGAAGACGATCCACAGCAGCACCGGCACGTTGCGAAACATTTCCACATAGATGGTCATCAGCCGGGCGATCAGCCAGTTCTGCGACAGCCGCAGCACGCCGACGAAGACGCCCAGAACGGTGGCGGTGACGCAGCCCAGCACAGCCACCACCAGCGTGTTCAGCAGCCCGATCAGCGCCGCCCGCAGGTGGGTATCGCGCGAGGTATAGTCCAGCAGCCGCTGGTTGATGTCATAGCTCGCCGGTTCGCCAAAGAACCCGAAGTCGATCGGCTTGCCCAGCGCGGCGAGGTTCTGCGCGGTATTGTTGATCAGCCAGGCTGCCAGCAGCATGAAGCACAGCAGCGCGATCACCTGGATCGTCGCCGATCGGTATCGCGTATCGTAAAGGAGCATCGACAGCCGAAATTGCCCCTTCGGCGGGTCAGTTAGTGTCGTCATGACAATTGCAATCCCCGTGCGTCACGGTCTTTTCACCGGCGGGGTTTCTCCCCGCTCCACGAAGACCGGACCAGATTTGTCTATTATGCAAAAAGGGCGCGGGATGATCCCGCGCCCTGATCGGTGGCCGCGTTACCGGAACGGCGGCGAGTACAGCAGGCCGCCGTTGGTCCACTGCGCGTTCAGGCCGCGCGCCAGACCAACGGGGGTGTTTTCGCCGATGGTCTTGGCGAAGATCTCGCCATAGTTGCCATTGGCGGCAATCGCGCGCTTGGCCCAGTCCTTGTCCAGGCCCAGCATCTCGCCCAGGGTGCCTTCGGTGCCCAGGATGCGGTTGATCTCGGGGTTGTTGGTGCCCTTCGCCAGCTCTTCGATATTGGCCGAGGTGATGCCGTATTCTTCGGCAGCGATCAGCGCGTTCAGGGTCCAGCGGACCAGATCGCCCCATTCGGCGTCACCATGACGGACCAGCGGGCCCAGCGGCTCTTTCGAGATGATCTCGGGCAGGATCACGTGATCGCCCGGGGTCTCGAAGGTGGCGCGGGTCGCGGCCAGACCCGAGGCGTCGGTGGTATAGACGTCGCAGGCGCCGGCCAGATACTGTTGCTGCGCCTCGGCGTTGGTTTCGATCGGCACCGGCTCATAGCTGATGTTGTTGGCGCGGAAGAAATCGGCCAGGTTCAGTTCGGTGGTGGTGCCGGTCTGGATGCAGACGGTGGCACCGTCCAGTTCCTTGGCCGAGGACACGCCCAGCGCCTTGGGAACCATGAAGCCCTGACCGTCGTAGTAGTTCACCCCGATGAACTCGAACTTCAGGTCGACATCGCGCGAGAACGTCCAGGTGGTATTGCGCGCCAGAACGTCGATCTCGCCCGAGGCCAGCGCGGTGAAACGGGTCTTGCCGGTGGTCGGCACGAATTCGACCGCGCCTGCATCGCCAAGAACCGCCGCCGCGACGGCACGGCAAACCGCCACGTCGAAACCCTGCCAGTCGCCATTCGCATCGGGGGCCGAGAAGCCGACGAGACCGCTACTCACGCCGCAGTTCAGCTTACCGCGCGCTTTCACATCGTCCATCGTACCCGCGGCTGCGGCACCCGCAGCCAGACCGGCAACGGTGAGCGCACCCAAAAATACGGATTTTTTCATTTTCACCTCTTCCTGATATTCCGCCTCCTGCGGCGGCGGATTTTTCCGGCGGAATTTACACCGGTTCGGATACCGAAATGGGTTATCCCCTTCAGCGTCACTAAGTTTGGGCGCAATCATCAAGCTACGTCAAGGGTCGGATCAGACAATTAGATGGGAGCGGACCGCGGCTCACCCGGCCCGGCGACTGCGCGCCCAGTCCGTGAACACTCATGAAAAATCGAAGAATTTCTTGGCGTGCAAAAAGGCCGCCCGCTTCAGCTCTGCGGTGGCCTCGGCCTCGTCGTCGCGGCCCCATTGTTCTTGCTGCCACAGCTCGTCCAGACGCGACAATTGCCAGATCGCGTCGGCGTCGCGCCAGTCGCGCGCCGCGGCGAACCCCAGGATCAGCGAGCCCGACAGGCTGACAAGATCGTGAAAGGCAGCGAGCTGGAACGGATCCAGCGCATGCACCAGCGCCCGCAGCCTCGCCTGACCTTCGGCCGCCTGCGGCTGGTGGATGACGCCGCTGTGCGCCGTCAGCCGCACCCCCAGCGCCTGCGCCGCCCAGTCCAGCGCCGGATCCCAGAGCGCGGCCTGCCGATCGGCCAGCTCCTGCGGGCGGTCGGCGCGGTAGCACAGCAGATCGCTGTCGCCGTAATCGGCCAGCATGTCGGCAACCTCGGCGTGCTGGATGCGCACCTTGTCGATGGCGGCATTGGCCGAGCGGGTGAAGGGCATCGTGCCCGGGTCGATCACCCCCTCCTGCGCCGCCCATTCGGCGGCGACCGCCTCGGCCATCTCGCGGGTCGGCAGGATCAGCACCGCCTTGGCCGGCGTCTTGACCAGCCGGCCGTCCAGCAGCACGTGATAGCCGCCGTCCTGCTCTGCCACGGTGGCCTCATCCCAGAAGCGCTTGCTTTTCCATTCGCTCATGTCGGGTCTTTCCAGATCTGTTCGATGGCCGGCGGCAGGTCGTCGAAGCGGTGCACCACCGCGCGGGCACCCAGCAGCGCCTCGGGCGCGTGATAGCCCCAGCCGACCCCAACCCCGGCGACGCCCGCCGCGCGGGCCATGTCCATGTCATAGCTGGTGTCGCCGATCATCACCGTCGCAGCCGCCGGCACGCCGGTTTCGGCGCGCGCCGTGTCGATCATCGACGGATGCGGTTTCGACGGGTGATCGTCGGCCACCTGCCTAGTGACGAAATAGGGTGCCAGCCCATGCGCCTCAAGCAGCGCGTCCAGCCCGCGGCGCGATTTCCCGGTGGCGACGCCCAGCAGCACCTCGGGTTCGGCATGCAGCCGCTGCAGCACCTCCAGCGCGCCGGGATAAAGCGGCGAATGCGCCGCCCCCTGCGCCAGCCGGTGGGCGTGATAGGCCTCCTTGTAGCCCTCGACCAGCCGCGCGCGCGTCGCCGCGGGCTGCTCGGGCGCCAGCCGCAGCAGGGCGTGATCCAGCGACAGGCCGACGATCGACAGGATCGCCACCCGCGCCGGTACCGGCAGGCCCTGCGCCTCGAAACTCGCCGTCATCGCCGCGACGATGCTGGCCTGGCTGTCGACCAGCGTGCCGTCGACGTCGAAGAGGATCAGCCGCAGGCTCACCGGATCGCCTCGAACGGGTCGTCCTCGGCCAGATCCTCGGTCCAGCCGAAGGTCTCCCAGCTCTGTTTCATATGCTCCGGCAGATCGGCGGTGATGGTGATCTGCTTCTTGGTGATCGGATGCTCGAAGGTCAGGCTGCGGGCATGCAGATGCAGCTTCTTGCTGATGATGCCGCCGATCTGCGCGCCCCAGCCGTCGCCCAGGTTCTCCTGCCCCGAGCCGCCGTATTTGCCGTCGCCGATGATCGGATGGCCCATCTCGGCCATATGGGCGCGCAGCTGGTGAGTGCGCCCGGTCAGCGGCTCCAGCGCCACCCAAGCGGCCCGGCCGGCGACCCGGTAGAGCGTGGCATAAAGCGTATGCGCCCGTTTCGCCCCCGGGGTGCTGTCGATGTCGCGCGGATGCACCGCGATCATCTTCTCGCCCTCGCCGCCCTTGCCGTGGCCCGGCGCCTTGACCAGCCCGGCCTTGATCTCGCCCAGATAGGGGGTGGGCACGCCGGCGACCAGCGCCCAGTAGATCTTGCGCGTCTCGCGGTGCCGGAACGCCTTGGTCAGCCCGGCGGCGGCCTCGCGGGTGCGGGCCAGCAGCAGCACGCCCGAGGTGTCCTTGTCGAGCCGGTGCACCAGCCGCGGGTTCTCGTCATAGCCGAAGCGCAGCGCCTCGGCCATCCCGTCGACATGGCGGGTGGTGCCGCTGCCGCCCTGCACCGCCAGCCCGGCGGGCTTGTTCAGCGCGATGATATGGTCGTCCATGTAGATCACGCAGTCGCGGATCATCCGGGCATCGGCCTCGGACACCCGGCGGCGCACCGGCGCGGGCTTGTGATCGGCGTCGGGCAAGGGCGGCACGCGCACCTGCTGTCCCGGCTCCAGCCGGGTCGAGGCCTTGACCCGCGTGCCATCGACGCGCAGCTCGCCCTTGCGGCACATCTTCTCGATGCGGCCCTGGCTCACATGCGGGAACAGCCGGCGCAGCCAGCGATCCAGCCGCTGGTCACCGTCGCCCTCTTCCACCGTGATCATCTGAACGCCGCTCATGCCAATACCCCGCGCGTCAAACCCATCCCCAGCGCCAGCGCGACGATGGAGACCCCGACCGACAACAGCACATATAGCACCGCCTGCGCCATGTCGCCGCGTTCGATCAGGTTCACCGTCTCCAGCGAGAAGGAGGAAAATGTGGTGAAGCCGCCCAGAAAGCCGGTCATCACCAGCGGGCTCAGGTGGGTCAGCCCCTTGTGGGCCGCCGCCACCACGAAGACCCCCATCAGGAAGGAGCCCAGCACGTTCACCGTGAGGATCGCCATGGGAAAGCCCGGGTGATCCAGCAGCCGTGTGACCGCCAGCCCCGTCAGATAGCGCAGAGAGGCGCCGACAGCACCGCCCAGGGCCACGAATGTTACCGATTGCATCATGGCCGGTCTGTCGCGCGGCGCGGGCATAGAGTCAAGCGGCGGCTGGTTGCGGCGGGGCTGCGGCCTCACCTATCCGTCTCAGCACATCCCTCTGAGAAGTGCCCCGGCGCGGAATCAAGCCCGAAGGGCGCCGGGCGAGCGCCGGACCGTCCCCGCGGTCTGGCGCTTGGCTGACGTGGGCGCGCCGGTCGAGTGTCGTCCGGATAATGCTGCCATAAAGTGCGCCGATCAGCGGGTGCAGCGCCAGCC